>CAYQRA010000278.1:0-8388 GCA_964419315.1 uncultured Saprospiraceae bacterium
TAAAGAAAATAATATCATGAATACTAAATTAACGCTTAACTTAAATAAAGAAATCATTCGGCGAGCGAAAGATTATGCTAAAGAAAATAATGTTAGCCTTTCCTTTCTTGTTGAAAATTATTTGACAAAAATAATATCTGATTATAAAAGCGAACCAACGTCAAAAGGAAGTATTGTTCATGAATTAAGTGGAATAATTAAACTTGATTTAGATGCTAATATTAAGGACGACCACATGGATTACCTAATGGAAAAATATAAATAAATTGGAAAAAATTTTTGTTGATACGAACATAATTTTGGACTGGTTAAGTCAAAGAGAACCTTTTTTCATTTTTGCAAAGCAGCTGTTCTTCAAAGGAGAAACTAAAGAGATTAAAATATTAATTAGTACGATGAGTTTTATTTCTACTGAATATATTTTAAGGAAACAAATTGGAAAAGAAAAAGCAAAACAAGCATTGGCTGCGATAAGAACTATATCTGAGGTTTGTACAAGTCGAGAAAAAGAAATTGACCTTTCTTTAGTTTCATCTTTCAAAGACTTTGAAGACGCTTTTCAATATTATAATGCTTTAAACAACGCTGCAAAAGTTATAATAACAAGAAATCCAAAAGATTTTAAGAACTCGAAAATCCCTGTAATGAGTGCTGAAGAATATCTTAAATCAATCAAATAATATATATAGCTGTCAATACACCGTTAAACCTAAAAAGCCCCAGCAAATCATTGATTTACTGGGGCTTTTTAGAACTCGTATTGATACCGTCCTAACTCAATTTTCCAACCGCCTCTCCAATCCTCCGAACCGCTTCGCGCAAAGTCTCTTCCGAAGCCGCATAAGAAATTCGAAAGCAATTATCCGCCCCAAAAGCAGTACCCGATACCGTGCCCACATGAGCATTCATCATCAGATAATTACAAAAATCATTGGCATTATTGATGGTCGTCGTCCCATCCGATTTGCCAAAGAAAGAACTGATATCTGGGAAGATATAGAAAGCACCTTCTGGATGATTGACTTTAAAGCCCGGAATCGCACTTAATAATTCGATAACGATATCTCGGCGTTTGCGAAATTGAGCAACCATGTCATAGGTCGGTTGGAGGTCACTCAACAAAGCAGCAATGGCTCCTTTTTGACTAAAAGCATTGGCACCAGAAGTAAACTGTCCCTGAATTTTAGCACAGGCGGCCGCAATCCATTTAGGAGCACCAATATATCCCAATCTCCAACCCGTCATCGCAAAGCCTTTGGCAAAGCCATTGACTGTTACCGTTCTATCTTTTACACAATCGAAAGAACCAATACTGACATGCGTTTCGGTAAAATTGATGTATTCATAAATCTCGTCAGAGACAATCGTAATCCCTTCATGGCGAGCCACCACATTTGCAATGGCTTCCAACTCTTCACTGCTATAGACACTTCCGGTCGGATTACAAGGAGAAGAAAACAATACCATCTTAGTTTTAGGCGTAATCGCCGCTTCGACCTGCTCCGCCGTTACCTTAAAATCTTGATCGATCCCAGCACTTACTACCACAGGAACACCGCCAGGAATGCGAATGATTTCAAAATAGGAAACCCAATAAGGCGCCAAAAGCACCACTTCATCCCCTTTATTAAGTAAAGACAAACACAAATTTGCAATACTTTGCTTCGCCCCATTAGATACGACGATCTGATTCGGCGCAAAGTCAAGATTATTATCTCTTTTAAATTTTGTACAAATAGCTTCTCGGAAATCCATCAGACCCGGAACGGGCGTGTATTTGGTATATCCTGCCCACAAGGCATCCACTGCGGCTTGTTTGATGTGGTCTGGGGTGTCAAAATCAGGTTCTCCAAGACTCAAACTAATAATATCATGACCTTGAGCTTTTAAGTCTCGAGCCATTTGAGCCATTGCTATTGTAGCAGATTCCTGCATGTTATCGATCAAGTCAGAAATTCGATTCATTGTTGAGGTGCTAGCCATACCTAAAGTTTTAAATTAATATTGGTAAGTATTATCGAAGAAAGGCAACTTACCAGCGCTAATATTAGTAAAATATGTTATATCTATTAGAGTTTGTAATCTGAATCGCCAAAAGTAGGGGTTTTCCGTTTTAAATGCCTGTTTTTGCCCCTTAGGATTAGAAATTATTGATGCTCCAGCTACTTTTTTATACATATTATAGATTTTGTAAAGATTTATCCAGTGGTATTAACAAAAATTGCGCTTATTTTTTGATTTTTGTTGCAAGATTTTAGAGTACCCAAATTTAATTCATGGCCAAGAAAAAGACAACCTCCGGTGTAAAAGCCAAAAAACCAATCTCTTTTAATTTCTCAGGAAAGCTGAGTTTGGTCATTCCTTGCTTTAACGAAAGTAAAAGAGTCTCCAACTTGATCAAAAATCTAGAACGCTTTGATGCTTCTTGGGGAAAACCTTATGAATTGATTCTTGTAGATGACGGTAGTACCGATAATACCGCTCAATTGCTACAAGAAGCAGTGGAGAAAGCCCGGTTCAAAAATGCGACGGTCGAAGTAATTGCTTTGGAGAAAAATACTGGAAAGGGAGGAGCTCTAAAAGCAGGAGTCGCGCAAACAACTGGAGATTACTTTCTAACGCTAGATGCCGATATGGCGACTTCTCCAATGCAACTCAAAAATTGGTTGGCCCAATTGCCCAATAAAACTTTTGATGAAAATCAAATCTTAATTGGTTCACGAGAGGATGATTCTTCTAAAGTAAAAGGTCAACCTTTGCGTAGAGTAGCGGGTTTGATCTACAATTTTATCATCCAGCTTTTTACCAACCTCAATATCTCCGATACGCAATGTGGTTTTAAACTCTATCCTGCTGCTATCGGAAAACCTCTTTTCGCCAATCTCAAAAATCAAGGCTGGTCCCACGATATTGAATTGATGTATAATGCCTCTTTGCATGGAACCCCTATTGTGTCCATGCCCGTTTCTTGGGAACATCAAGAGGATTCCAAAATCTCTTTGGTCAAAGACAGCATTCGCATGGCTTGGGATACTTCTTGGATCGCACTGCGATTGACTTGGAACTGGATGGTCGTAGAACCAATAAAAAATCTAAGTAGTCGAAATTTTAGCGGCACAGAGCCTTCTGTTTTTCGCTTGGCCTTTGTCGTACTTAGTCTAGCACTGTTTTTTTTAATGCCGATGCTTAGCGGTGATTATGGAATTACTGGTGATGAAGAAGTTCAAAAAGTATATGGACAAAAAGTATTGGCTTATTTTGAAACGAATGGAGAAGACCGATCTGCTTTGGAATACAAAAATTTGTATTACTACGGTGGAATGTTTGACTACATCGCGGCTTGGACACACAAGCATGTTTTGACTTCTTGGGACGTTTATGAAATGCGTCACTTTCTGAATGCCATCTTTGGGTTCATCCTGATTTTATTTACTGGCTTCCTAGCCAAAGAAGTCGGACGAAGTTGGCGAATGGCTTTTTTCGCTGTATTATTTATGGCCTTATCGCCTCGGATTTTCGGACATTCGATGAATAACCCAAAAGATATTCCATTTGCGGCATCTTACGCTTTTACCTTATTGTACTTGATTCGCTTTCTCAAGAATTTACCTCGCCCCGGTGTCAAGACCTTAGTCTGTCTAGCATTGGGAATCGCTTGGGCGATCAATGTCCGGGTAGGAGGTCTGCTATTGATCGCTTATCTTGGATTGATTCCGATCATTCGATTGGTCATTAAGAAAGATGGAAAAAGGGTATTTACTAGTGTCCCTCAATTTGTAAAACTGGGCCTCAAACTACTGATCGTCATTGCTTTTGGATTTTACGGAGGCTTACAATTTTGGCCCTATGGCCTCGAAGCACCTTTCACCAATCCTTTAAAAGCCTTAAGTGAAATGTCTAATTTTAGTACGGCGATTCGGATGCTTTTTGAAGCAAATCACCTCTGGTCTGATGAATTACCTTGGTATTATATCATCAAATGGTTCCTCATTGCTTCACCGATATTTTTACTAGGAGGGCTAGTCCTTTTCTTGGGAAACTTGGTGATGTCTTGGAAAAAAATTGATGTATTGTCTTTGCTGTTTGTTGCCTTTGCAGCAATTTTTCCTATTTCTTATTCTATTTTCAAAGGAGCATCCTTATATGATGGCATGCGCCACTTCTTATTTGTTTATCCCGTGCTGGTCGTTTTGGCTGCATTCGGTTGGCACCACCTTTTAAAGATGCAAGATTCCCCTGCTCTAAAATGGGGATATCGCGGCCTACTGGCTGTCTTGGTGGCGATGCCTGCTTTTTGGATGGTCAAAAATCATCCACATCAATACGTTTACTTCAATGAATTGTCTGGTGGAACAGAAAATGCCTATACCCGTTATGAAATGGATTATTGGATGAACTCTGTCAAAGGACTGAGTGAATGGATTGTAGCAAATGATGCAGATGTCAAAGCTGGGAAAGAAATAAGAGTAGTCACTAATTGTTATATGCCAACCAATTACTATTTCAAAAAATTGGCACCGAATGTAAAAGTCTCTTATGCGCGCTATAATGACCGCTACAAACACAATGCAGATTACCACCTTTTTATACCGCGATTTGTTGATCGCAATCTGATTGTCAATGGAGCCTATCCGCCCAAAGATGCAGTATATGAAGAATTTGTAGATGGCATCGCAGTAGGAACGGTGAGCAAGCGCAATACAAAGTTTGACAACCAAGGATTTGAAGCCGCCAAGATAGGAAATCACGGTGAAGCCATTCGCTTGTATGAACAGGCGCTACAGGTAGAACCTAATAATGATGCTGCTCTTTTGGGCTTAGCAGATGCTGCTTTGCGGAGCCAGAATATGCCAAAAATGCAAGAGGCTACAGGCAAGCTAGTAGAATTGTCGGACACCTATGTCAATGGAATGTTTACCCAAGGGATCTATTTTTTCAATAGTGGAGACTTGGCTAATGCAGAAAAAACGTTTGCGAGAATTACAGAACTAAACTATAAGTTCAGTTCTTCGTATTATTATTTATCGGCTATTTATGGTCGTCAGAATAAATTTGTAGAAGCAGTTGCAAATGTTGAACAATACGATAAGTACGGAGGTAATCAAGCTCAAGCTTATGATCTAGGCGCCAATGCCGCCGCCCGAACGGGAGCCAAATACAAGGAACTTTACTTCAAAGCAAAAAAGCTTTACCATCAGAAAGACTATAATAATTCTGCGCAGTTGATCCAAGAATCTATAGCACTCAAATCTGATTATGCCCCTGCGGCTGATTTGTACAAGGCATATACTGGTGCTTCTAAGCAAAAATAACTTTTATAAAAATAAAAGAAAAATGGATTTAAAAGAATTAGAAAGTGGCGTTGACCCCAAAGTCCATTGGTATTACCAATCTAAAAAAGTTCCACTCTTTCGATACTTCGAAAAAGTAGCAAAAGCGAATGAGCAGAAATTGACTGTCATTGATTTTGGCTCGGGTTCTGGTTTTTTTGCTTACGAATTGTATGAAAAATATCCAGAGTACATCGAAGAAGTATTGCTGATAGATATCGGATACTCGCAAGAGGAAATGGCTGCTACTGCTTCTTCCAAGGTACGAAAGTTGCATTTTATTCCTGATGGGCTCGAAAATTCTATTGTCATCATGATGGATGTTTTAGAACACATCGAAGATGATTATGGCATCTTGGCAGAGATAAAAAGTAAGTTGGGAAAAAATGCCTATTACTTTATCACCGTTCCAGCTTTCCAAAGTGTATGGTCTAGCCACGACGTCTATTTGGGACACTATCGACGTTATACCATTCCGATGCTACAAAAGCTATTAGAAAGTGTTGATGCAAAAATCAAAAGTCGTTACTATATCTACGCGGCTATCTTTCCAGCCGTTTGGTTGCTTCGCCGCATCAAGCGAACAGAGGAGAATATGGACAACCCTGAATCCTCGGATATGAGTCCAATGCCAGGCCCCATCAATTTTTTCCTCAAGCAATACCATAAATTTGAAATGAATTTCCGTAAAGGAAATAAAGTTTTTGGTCTGACTTGTGTCTCGGAAGGAGTGCTGAAGGATTAAGGACGTTTTCTCACCGATGATCTTTATTAACAAAGCCAGCGTTTTTATTAAAAATGCTGGCTTTGTCATTTTGGGAGCCTGACTTTTTATACGTCAAGAAAATTTTTTATTATAAAATGACTTTAATTATTGGCAAGAGAATACGCTAGGAAAAGTAAGTCTTTACAAATCGATGTTTTGGAAATGGAAAAAATAAAACATTTTTAAAAATGATATAAAAGCCCCAAAGCTGGGAGGGCCCACCCTTAACCGCCACCGCCGGCATCTGGCCCAAAAGTTTTCTAAATGGCAAAGCTCCGCCATCGCAACTTTGGGCGTTTAGCCGCAAATGCTAGTCAAGATTTATTTTCTGAAATTTTCCGGAGGATTTAGAAAAACAAATCGACACATAGACGCAAGGAGGCAAGAAATTCCATAAATTTTTCAAGAAAAAATGAATCTATTTTTGAAAATACCGATTTTTGGGGGACAGAATACTATAAAAGCTTAGGCTTTGGGCGTCTTTAAACAGTTTTTCTGATCTACTCTCCAGCCTCTAAAATCCCCTTCCCTAAATTTTACAATTTCCTTATCTTTGCCCTCGATGAAAAATAAATTAGAAGAACTCAATGATAAAAGAGCCAAAGCCCACTTAGGTGGGGGAGCGGCTAGAATAGAAAAGCAGCATACTAAAGGTAAATTGACTGCTCGGGAAAGAATCCATTTTTTACTAGATAAAGGCTCTTTTGAAGAAATCGGAATGTTGGTGACTCACCGAAGTACTGATTTTGGAATGGAGAAAAAACAATTCTATGGTGATGGGGTAGTGACGGGCTATGGCACCGTCAACGGTCGATTGGTTTATGTCTTTGCGCAAGATTTTACTGTCTTTGGAGGTTCTCTTTCGGAAACCCACGCAGAGAAAATCTGCAAAATCATGGATCATGCTTTACAAAATGGTGCCCCCCTGATTGGCCTCAACGATTCTGGCGGTGCTCGTATCCAAGAAGGTGTTAAAAGTTTGGGCGGCTATGCCGATATTTTTTATAGAAATGTACGGGCTTCTGGAGTGATTCCTCAGATCTCCGCGATCATGGGACCTTGTGCGGGAGGAGCGGTTTATTCTCCTGCTATGACGGATTTTACCTTGATGGTAGAGGAGACTTCCTATATGTTTGTCACGGGCCCCAATGTGGTGAAAACCGTGACCAATGAGGAAGTGACCGCAGAAGAATTGGGTGGTGCTTCCGCGCACTCGACCAAATCTGGCGTCACGCATTTTACCGCAGGGAATGACCTTGTCTGTATTGAAAAAATCAAACAATTATTAAGTTATCTTCCGCAAAACTGCGAGGATAAAGCGCCCAAATTAGACTTTACACCCGGTAATGAAGTGCGCGAGAAATTGATGGAAATCATTCCACAAAATGCCAGTCAGCCTTACGATATGCGCGAGGTAATCAATGGCATCATGGATGAAGATTCTTTTATGGAAGTACATCCTGACTTTGCAGAAAATATCGTTATTGGTTTTGCGCGAATTGGTGGACGAAGCATTGGAGTAGTGGCCAATCAGCCGTATTATCTGGCGGGTGTGTTGGATGTCAATAGTTCCAGAAAAGGCGCGCGTTTTGTGCGGACTTGTGATTGCTTTAATATTCCTTTATTGGTCTTGGTAGATGTCCCCGGATTTTTACCGGGCACCGATCAAGAGTGGAATGGGATCATTGTAAACGGTGCTAAATTATTATATGCTTTTAGTGAAGCCACAGTGCCCCGAGTGACTTTGATTACGCGCAAAGCTTATGGTGGCGCTTATGATGTCATGAATTCTAAGCACATTGGCGCAGATATGAATTTTGCTTGGCCTTCTGCGGAGATTGCCGTGATGGGTGCGAAGGGCGCGAGTGAAATTATTTTCAAATCGGAAATCAAAGCGGCGGAAGATGGTGCTGCTAAATTGGCGGAAAAAGAAGCCGAGTATGCGGAAAAATTTGCACATCCTTATCGAGCGGCAGCAAGAGGATTTATCGATGAAATCATCGAACCCCGCGATAGTCGATCAAAATTGATTAAAGCTTTTGCAATGCTGGAAAATAAGGTGGATGATTTGCCAAGGAAAAAGCATGGGAATATTCCGTTGTAGGAACTTGTCAAGAGCAGCTCAAGATAGGCGCTACCTTCCATTCTATTGGTACTCCACATCTTTTTTCTCATAGAAAATACAGTGCCCTTAAAATATAAAAAACCGATTGTTCGCTATTACCTTCGGTAATACGTGGATCTAAGTGTAGGTCTCCCGACCGACACCACTCCTTATGCTTAGTAGAATTT
>CAYQRA010000279.1:0-8336 GCA_964419315.1 uncultured Saprospiraceae bacterium
TGGGCTGCCTTTTTTTGACGAGGGTTTTGGTACTTTTTGCCGAATGCATGAACGAAGAGAACTCCGTAGGAGGGAATGTCCTATGGACATTGATCGAAGTGAGCCGCTTGCGGACGGGGAGGCTACACGCCGTAGGCAAACGCCCCTAGGCGTCTGAGGATAAAGATATCAAAGGAGGTTATCCTATGAAAAACAAATCTTCTGTTTATTACAAGAATCTTTCTCTAGTTGGTTTCCGTCTAACAACTTCCATTAAAAGCACCATGAAAAAAATCATCTCCATACTCTTTTTAATAAGCTTCTTTTTTCAAGCTCAAGCCCAAGAAGCAGAAGAAAAACCTCAACGCTTCTTCGTCAACGGTTACGTCAAAACCCTACAAACCGCCATCGGTTTTCGCACCCCCTTTTTCGATACCCTCTTTACCGATAACCTGCTTCACAACCGAATCAATACCCGATGGGACATTAATGAAAAATGGATTTTTAGAGGCGACCTACGGACTCGGGTTTTTTACGGAGAACTAGTCAAACAAAATCCCCAATACGCGGACCAAGTCGAGGCGACTGCCAACGACTTTTTCAACCTGTCCACCGTCCTGATCGACCGAGATGCGATTGTGATGCACAGCATGATTGATCGTTTTTATTTCGAATACCTCAATGGAAATTGGGAAATTCGCCTTGGCCGCCAACGAGTCAATTGGGGGATCAATACCGTTTGGAATCCCAATGATATTTTTAATGCTTTTTCTTTTACAGATTTCGATTATGAAGAACGTCCGGGGAGCGATGCTTTGCGGGTTCGTTATTTTACGGGTTTCGCTTCCAGTGTAGAATTTGCGGTTAAGGCTTTTGACAATTGGGACGAGGCGGTAGCGGCGGGTTTGGTAAAATGGAATAAGTGGAATTATGATTTTCAAATCCTTGCCGGTATTGTAGAACGAGATTTGGTGCTCGGAACGGGCTGGGCAGGCAATATCAAAGACTTGGGATTAAAAGGCGAAGCCAGTTATTTTTATTCTCTAGTAGATACGATTGATCATAGTTTTGCAGGAACGCTGAGTTTGGATTATTCTTTAAAACAAGGAACCTTCTTTAGCCTTGGATTTTTATACAATAGTAATGGTGCTTCCAGTACAGATGTTGGCGGCTTATTCTCTTTCGATTTGTCTGCCAAGAATCTGTATCCTTATCAATTCGCGATTTTTACCCAAGCCAGTCAACCTTTTAGTCCATTGCTCAATGGAAGTCTTGCGCTCATCTATAGTCCCGGCAAATCCAATGCGCTTTTTATCAACCCTACGATCACTTATTCGATGGCCGCCAATTGGGACCTGAATCTCACCGGCCAATTGTCCTTTAATCAAGAAGCAAGTAAATATGTAAGTCCGGTACAGGCGGTATTTTTACGAGTGAAGTATAGTTTTTAGGAGGTGTTGCGTGTTTGGTGTCGCGCGGATTTACTTGGTGAATCCCCTAGCAAGTACGGGACATGTTTTCCCAATGTCGGTTTCCCTGATTTCGCAGCGTTCGACATTGGAGAACCATGAGGAACGAACTAAATGACGTTCGGTCGTGAAAAAATCTGCGGTATCCGCGCGATCTACGGGACACCTACTCCAATCACAATTCTCGCTCCACACTCCATTTCATTTGCAAAACATATTATATTTTTCCATCTTGCATAAGTTTTTAAAAAACCGCAAGAAATGGCCAAGAAGAAAAAGGAAAAATCTACTAAAGCACATGCTTCCAAAGCTTATAACCCTAGGAAGCAAGTCAATATAATTATCGAAGCAGGTCTAGATTTTGAAAAAGGATTTTGGGGAGAACATTTGCTTCCCGTACTTTTGATTTTTCTACTCTCCATAGGGCTCTATGCGGCCTCAGTTAATTATGGTTTTGTATTGGATGATAAGATTGTTTATTCTGAAAATGATTTTGTCTCCAAGGGTTTTGGAGGAATCAAGGATATTTTTTCCACAGAAAGTTTTACGGGCTATTTTGGAGAACAAAAAGACTTGATTGAGGGCGGAAGATACCGTCCTTTGTCATTGGCTAGTTTTGCTGTAGAGTTTGCTTTGTTTAAGGTGCCCGGAAAAGATAAGAATGGCCAGGATGGCTGGGTTGGCAATCCCTTTGTCGGACATTTGATTAATATCTTGCTGTATGGGCTAACCGGAGTTTTGCTTTTTAGAATCCTCTTTTTGCTTTTTCCACTAGGGGAGGGACGACCTTGGTATTTAGGACTTGCTTTTATCGCCGCATTATTATTTGTCTTGCATCCCGTCCATAGTGAAGCCGTTGCAAATATCAAAGGGCGCGATGAGATCATGGCCTTGTTGGGCGCATTGGGGGCACTTTATTATTCGCTGGCTTATTTTCAGAAAAATAATTTTTTATACGTTGGTCTGGCAATGTTTAGTTTTTTATTGGGCGTCTTTGCCAAAGAAAATGCCTTGACTTTTATTGCCATCATTCCCTTGACCGCTTACTGTTTTACCAAAACTGATTGGAGGAGAATTATCAATCTCACCGCAGCCCTTTTTGGCGTGGCTCTATTCTATCTTTTTGTCCGAACTCAAGTCATTGGCTTTTTACTCAATCCCGGAAGGGAGATCACGGATATTATGAATAACCCTTTTGCAGGTTTGAATGTAGGAGAAAAATTTGCGACGATTTTTTATACCCTTGGTCAATATTTAAAATTGCTAGTTGTTCCTCATCCACTGACGCATGACTATTATCCCTACCATGTACCAATTATGAATTTTGGAAATATAGGAGCCTTGCTACCTTTGTTGCTTCACTTGGCACTTGGGGTTTATGCAGTATGGGGGATTTTGAAAAAAGATCTAGTGGCCTATGGAATTCTTTTTTACCTCCTTACTTTAAGTATCGTATCTAACGTTCCTTTTACCGTTGGTACTTTTATGAATGAACGTTTCATCTACATGCCTTCCATTGGTTTTTGTCTGATCATGGCTTGGTTGATCACTAAGAAATTACCTGCACTGAAAATGGATATTTTGGCTTATGGCTTACTCGGATTTATGGTACTTGGTTTTGCGGTGAAAACGTTTACTCGAGTACCCGCTTGGGAAAGTGCATTGAGCCTCAACTCCGCTGCTATCAAAGTTTCTAAAAATAGTGCGCGGGCCAATTGCTTTATGGGCACCGCCTTGTTTGATATATACAAAGGAGAAACGGATGCCACGCGAAAAAATGACTTATTGGATCAAGTAGATTTTTACATCAATCGCTCCCTCGAAATTTATCCCAATTATTTTTCCGCCAATACCATGAAAAGTGGTGTTATTGCAGAAATCTATAAAAGAGATCATGACCTCGATAAACTCCTCAATGGATTTTACGAAGTCTTGATGGTCAAATCCAATCTCCCTTTTGTAAGCGAATACATGGAGTACTTAAAGACCCGAGAAGATCGCAATAAAATCCTTGATTGGTGCCATCGGGTAGGAATGGGCTTTACCCAAAAAGGCAATTGGAATACCGCTTTGAAATGGTTGGACTTTGGTCTGGGAATTGCTCCCGGAAATAAACAAATGTTGCAGGACATTGGAACGGTTTATCAGACTTCGGGAAACCCGAATAAGGCGCAGGAATATTTTAATCGGGCGCAGTAGGGGGTGGTGAAAAGTTTAGGACTTGGTGGTCTTGATCTCTAGAGGCATCTTGAAAATAGCTCCTGTCTTGTCAAGATGATTAATTACGAAGGAAAAGGAATCTCGCCGGATTATAAAATAACCAATGCTATTGAAAATTTAGAATATGGATTTAGTCCAGCCCTACAAAAATGATAAAACAACTTTTACTATTGAGCTCCCTTGTTTTGCTATTAGCCTGTAATGGAGCGAATAATAAAACGGTAAAAATAGAGCAGACGAAGAAAATCAATCCCCCAATTGATAGCACCATTCACAAAACTGTAAAAAACAAAAGCACACTTGAAGACCTTGGAATTAAAACAAAAGAAAATCCAAGACAAAGCTATCGCGAAACCAAATCTACCCTCCAAGAAATTCTATTAAGTATTGATCAGCAGCAAATATCCGAAGACTCCTTATCTGCATTATTTACAGAGATGCTACTCAATAAAATTATCCCCTATTGGTACCAAACAAAATGGTCTTTTGCAGGGCATTCGGAAGTTCCAAGGCAGGGAGAAATTGCTTGTGGATATTTTGTATCCACCACTCTAAGAGATGTCGGGCTTAAGATTAATCGATTTCGACTTGCGCAGCAAGCACCGCTAGTAGAAGCTAAGACTTTAGCTTTAGACAATCCGCTTATCGAAATTCAAAAGGAATCTGCCCTAGAAAATATCCAAGCACTAAAGGACACCTTGGTGGAAGGAATCTATTTTATTGGCTTTGACCAAGGCCATGTTGGCTATATCCTCAAGAGAGAAGAACAATTATTTCTAATCCATTCCAACTATTTAAATAACGAAGGGGTAATCATTGAAGCCATAGCCGAGTCGAACGTGTTTTCCTCTTTCACTAGATTTCATTTGGCCGCAATAAGTACCAATCAAGCACTTTTGCATAAATGGCTACTACAGGAAGAAATTGAAGTGCAGACCGATTAATCAAAAGATCAGTGGTCGCAAAAAAGTAGTCTACTCTCTAAGTACGCCCTTTTCCCGATTTTCTATTATCAATTTATCAAATACAAAAAGCGCTGATTCCCAGAGCAGAACATCCTTTTGCATTGTTTGAAAACTTTTTGTTTTAAAAATGTTTTAGTTTTTGTTGTTTTTTAAAACAATTAGTTTTAAGTTTGTGTCAGCAGATATAAACAAATAATGGTCAAAGGACTTAGACCAAAACGGAGAGCCTCCTATTTTAGAATTTATAAGGGACGGATCAAAAAATTCGTCGAACTACTTATTAAGCACCAAATACTTATTAAAATGGAAAAGCAATCCTATATCTACACGATAAAAAACTATGTTCGGCTCAACTGGTTTAAGCTGACGCTTCTTGGACTTTTGGTTTTTGTTTTTCTTCGAAAAGACCTAAGTTTTCAATTTCACCTCAATAATCCTACTCCAATGGAAGAGCTATTGCCTTCCGAAGCAGAGCAAGCACCAAAGGAAAAAGTGGAAAAGAAAACAGAAATTTTAACCCAACACAAAAAGGCGATTCCTGAAAAGGCTAAGAGTCAAACGTATCTGAGCTCTGTGGAACTTCCTTTCTTTGGCAGCTCTACTCCCGCGCCCAAAGCCGCTACAGAAATACCACAAGTTGATAGAGCTACTCAACAAAATTATATCAAACGCTTTGGTCACGTGGCCGTTAGTGAAAGTAAAAAATATGGTATTCCTGCGAGCATTATTTTAGCAAATGGCATTCTCCACAGCGTCTATGGCCAAAGAAATTTGACCCTTCATGGAAATAATCATTTTGGAATTCCATGTGCTGGTGAGTGGGCAGGCGAACGCGCCAATTATGGTAATGTTTGTTACCGACATTATGAAAATGCTTGGGCGAGTTTTCGCGATCATAGCTTGTATTTGACCAGTGGTAATTTTGCTGAACTGCGACAATTGTCTGCCGGAAATTACCGAGCATGGGCCCAAGGTTTAGAAAGGTTAGCTTACTCTGATATCTATAGCGATTTAGCCACTCGCCTGATCGAGTTGATCGAAACCGAAGAATTGGAAGGTTTTGATATGCGTTAGTCTATATCTTTTTAGAAATATAGGAAGTAATAAAAAACGTTTATGGAACTCACTTGCGGAAGGCAGGCCTCCGTTGTCGGTTTAGCTCGTTCCTCGTGAACCTCCGTTGTCGGTTTGTAAGAGAACCATAAAACAAAGAAAATGATAGAAACAACAAACAAATTAGATGAACTTTTGACGACAAGTCTGAATTTAGAAAATTTTAAAACCTCTAAAAGATAGGATATGGAACAATTTAAAAAAAGATCAGTTAGTTATTTAGGCTTATACGAATTTGATGATTGGAAATTCAAGATGTATAGCCTAAAATATGATGAAAAAAGAATAATACCAGGGATAGAAAAAACAATAAAATCCCAATTGCCAACCTGGATAAAAGAAAAGACGGAGATCAATTCATATCCGAATTATAAGATAGGAACTGTTATTATTCACGAAGCAAAAGATTGCTTGTTAACAGTAGTCAATTGGTGGGTTTATGAAAATGTTATCCAAAATCATGTTTATATTTCAGCATATGATTCTCCAAATAAAACAAAAGACTATTCAAACAAAGGATTACGATTTTGTGTATGGGAAATGAATATATTATGGTATGAAAGAAATTTATGGGTAAATACCATTTTAAAGAATTCAAAAAATCCAGATTGGGAATCTTATCTTGAAAATCATTATGATCTAAAATACGCAGAATAAAGAAGTACAAAATAAACTGGAGACAGATTTCAAACGAGATAGAAAAAAGAATCCAAACCTACTCCTGCTTGGTGCAAACCCAATCAAGTCCACGATGAAAATACCGATTAAGTTTAGATTATAACCTTTAAGCAAATTTTGAAAGAGGAATGGAAGAGATAGAATTAAATAAATTAAGTCGGAGGACACCACTAAAATAGGAGTCTCAATGTCTTTTTTTCTGCTCAACTATTTGGCCTTAGGTCCGACTTTATCCAGCCAAACTCAGACACTAATTTGTTATCAATCCTACCTAATCTAAAGCGGTCTACTTGCCAGTTTTTCTAAAGCCACAACAGTAGCAGTAGGCTTTTGGGAAGGTATTGGGATATTTCCAATGCTAAAAATAAATTCTGCTCCTTTTTGATATTCTGATTTTACACTAATTTTTCCTTTATGCGCATGGACGATTCTTTTGCAAAGTGCCAAACCAATTCCATTGCCTTCAAAATCTGCCGGTGCATTTAGCATTCTAAAGAGCTCAAAAATATTTTGATGATTCTCTTTAGAAATTCCGATTCCATTATCTTTTATCGAAACTTCGATTTGGGAATTTTGAACCTGCTTGAAGTTAATACTAATTATAGGTTTGGGTAAGGCGTTTTTTGAATATTTTATCGCATTGTTTAATAAATTTAAGAAAAGTTGTTTTAGTAAATATTCATCGCCATTGATGGTGGGAAGGTTGACGGGGATGTTTAGTTCCGCGTTGTATACTTTTATAGGATGTTCTAGTAAAAGAATACAAGAATGAAGCAATTTATTTAGATCGACGGCTTCATACTTAATATCAGCTTCCACAGAAACTTTCGAAAATTTCAACAACTTGTCGATCATCTCTGATAAAGACTTTACATTTTCATTGATGAAATCGAAGTATTCTAGGTCTTGATGCGCAATTTTATTTCTATACTTTTTAGTCAAAAGGTTGGAAAAACTTCCGATGGTTCTCATTGGAGCTTTGATGTCATGGGCGGCGATGCTTGCAAAATCACTTAAGTTTTTGTTGCTGGTTTTTAGGGTTTGATTGATGGTTTGAATATTCAGATTGGCCTCCTTTAGTTTTTGATTTAATTGATCCAGTTCTTTGTTTTTATCTTCAACTGCTTCTTCATTGATGAACCTAATTACCTCGGATTTATTCAGGCTTCTGGATATTAAATAAAAAAATGGGGTAAGCCCAAGTCCAATCATAAATAGATAGGGGTGGTCTGCATAGCTTTGCTCTAAGTATATGGGAAATGTAAAATAAGCGAATAGAAAATAGAGCGTCAAGCAAATTCTGATTCGGGAATCTAGATTTAGGGAAAGACCATAGCCTAAGACATAGATGACTAGCGCGCTGCCAGAGTGAGAAGTAATAATCTCTACATAATGATAGGTCATTATTATTGGAAGAAAAACAATGACAGAAAATCCAATTAATTTTCGATATTGCTTTTTGGTGATTGGAGCAATATCTATCTGATGTTGTAAATACCTAGAAAAACTAAAAAGAACAGGGATGGAAATTAGATGGTTTAGAAAAAGATAATATTGATAAGGATTTTTTTCCCATACTCCGGATAAGCCATTATACAAATCCAGGTTTAGGAGGAAAATATGGATAAGTCCAACCGCGTTGAAAAAAATAATAGATCTACCTATACTAAGCTCATATAGCTTTGATTCGGATTTTTTGCTAATCGTGCTTTTGTCTAGTACCATTGAACTTTTTTAAGAACAACTTTTAAGTAGTTCACAGAAATTAATCCGTTTCCTTGGGAACGACTTAAATTTGTTTGGGTTTGAATTGAGCTGAATTTTGGATTAGACATTTTTCCAAACTGACTTAAGTAGTGTACGGAATTAAATTAGAAATTATCTTGAACGATTTTTTGCTTAATCACCCCAT
>CAYQRA010000280.1:0-8268 GCA_964419315.1 uncultured Saprospiraceae bacterium
GTTGAAATTAGTTGTAAGCGCTTGATTTTCAAGACGAAGTTCCATTTTTTTTCGTAGCCGTAGCTACGGTGAAAAAAATTAACTGAAGTATTGGAATTCAATGGCTTGCAAATAAATCATCATTCTATTTTAAAACAACTTCTCTAGAAAATATTCTAAAAGTTCATCTCCAATGAGTCAGAAAAATATCATTAAGTTTAGTGAATTTGTGCGCAAATTTCCTGCGATTAAATTACCTATTACGATCACTATGGAGTCCTCTAGGCATTTTAGCCAACAAAATGACCCATTTCCTCCCCTGATGATTCAGCAATTTATCCTCCCTTATGAGGAGAATATAAACGATGACGAGGAATTTACGGAGTACGTACCTTGTCTTCGGATCAAAGGAACCAAAGGAATGCAAGCTCTTTTGTATTGGAAAGCAGGTTTGATGACTTATGATTATGTACTCATTACTTTTACCGATAAAGGAGCTTTTATTGATAAAAGAGTGATTGCGGGAACAAAAGTTGAGGGAGACTCGTTAGTAATGGCAGTTGCCACCATAGACGAAGACTGGGTGATCCATGTGGTAGGAGGTGTTTCTTCGGCAACTAGTACTGATTACAACCCTTCTAATAGCCAGTCTTTCGAACTGGAATTACTTCCTTCTGGTCATATTGAAAAATCTGAATCCGAATCCGAATTGATTCCTGAATAGGATCAATATCGTATATAATAAGAGGTAGTTTTAAAATGCTTTCTGGATTTTAAAACTACCATTAATAAACTAAAAAATATTTAATGGTTAAAAAGAAAAAACCAAAACAGCGGGGGATAAAATTATCCGCAAAAAAATTACAAAAAGCAATCCTCCAACTGTTCACCGAAAACCCCAAAACTAAACTGAGCTCTAGATATATAAAAGATAAACTCAGAATTGCCAACAACAAAGATTCCATTGGACACGCTCTCCAACAATTAGCTGAAAAAGGCTTACTCTCCTCAACTACTAAAAGTTCTTCCAAATCCAATAATAAATCTAAGACTTTCCTGAAAGGGAAAAAGGATGTTCGTAGCACAAGTGCTAGTAAAAAGGGACAGTACTACGAAGGAAAGGTCGATATGACCCGTACGGGAGATGCCTACATTGTATGTGAAGGCTTGGACGATGATGTTAGGGTGTCTGGAAAAAAACTGAAATCAGCAATGAATGGCGATATCGTAGAAATCGAATTATTGCCATCCAGAGGCCGCAGAAGATTAGAAGGGAAAGTACGAAGAGTCGTTCAACGCAATGTTACCCACTTTTTGGGTACCCTGCGGATGCTCCGAAAATATGCCGTATTGGTTCCCGATAATCCAAAGATTCCTTTTGAGATTTTTGTGGAATTGGACGATACCAAAGGCGCCAAGGATAATGAAATTGTGGTTGTCAAAGTAACGAAGTGGCCTAAGCGTTCGGAAGAAAGTCCAATCGGAAAAGTGACTTCGGTTCTTGGAGCAGCTGGAGGAAATGAAATTGAAATGAATTCTATTTTGCTCAGCAATGGATTCAATATGGATTTTCCAGAAGAAGTGATGGAAGAATCAGAGGCCCTCTCTTTAGAGATTCCTGCGGGCGAAGCCAAGCGCCGCCGAGACATGCGACCGATCACTACTTTTACCATAGATCCAGATACCGCCAAAGATTTTGATGATGCCCTTTCTATCGACTACCTAGATAATGGCGATATCGAAATTGGAGTACACATCGCAGACGTAACCCATTATGTAAAAGAAGGAACGGAGTTGGATAAGGAAGCTTATCTGAGATCGACTTCCGTATACTTGGTGGATCGGGTAGCCCCGATGTTGCCAGAGCGGCTATCCAATGAGTTGTGTTCGCTAAGGCCTCATGAAGATAAATGTACCTTCTCTGCGGTTTTTGTTTTTTCTAAAAAAGGGAAAATAAAAAGTCGTTGGTTTGGAAAAACCTTGATTCACTCTGATCGTAGATTTACTTATGAAGAAGCACAAGAAGGCTTGGATTCTGGAGAAGGAGATTTTGCAGCGGAGCTAAAAAAGATGAATGAAATTGCTCATGTTTTGCGGAAGCAAAAATTTAAAAATGGAGCGATTGCTTTTGAATCACCAGAAGTCAAATTCGAATTGGATGACGAGGGTTATCCTTTGGGTTTGTATGTCAAGGAGCGCAAAGATGCGCATATGTTGATCGAAGACTTTATGCTTTTGGCCAATCGCGAAGTGGCGACCTTCATTATAGAAAAACAAGCGAAGCAAGCAGAGATTCCTTTTGTCTATCGAGTACACGATTTACCTAACCCTGATAAGGTATCGGATTTTGTAAGCTTTGCTCGCCTGTTGAAGTTTGAAATAAAAACAGATACCCCTCGACAAATTGCAGATTCTTATAATCGCTTGGCGGAGGCCGCCGAAAAAGATCCAGCGCTGAAAATGTTGCAACCCATTGCTATTCGAACGATGGCCAAGGCCATTTATACTTCGGATAATATTGGCCACTACGGATTGGGCTTTGACAATTATTCTCACTTTACTTCTCCGATTCGCCGTTACTCTGATGTATTGACGCATCGAATTCTAGAGAAAAACTTGGAAGCGACTTATCGAATGAAAAAGGAGCGACTAGAAGAAATGTGTCAGCACATCTCTAGCCAAGAACGTAAAGCAATGGATTCGGAACGAGAGTCGATCAAGTACAAGATGGTGGAGTACATGGAACAATTTATCGGAGAAGAATTTGAAGGCCATGTATCAGGAATTATCGAACGTGGATTCTTTGTAGAATTGACCGATACCAAAGCGGAAGGAATGATTCCATTTGAAACCTTGGACGAGCCTTATGAAGTCTTGGATGGTCGACTGAAAGCAATTGCTCAACGCAGCCGGAAAGAGATCAAAATGGGAGATGTGGTAAAAGTACGGATCGTAGATACGGAATTGTCGCGTCGTCAGATTGAGATGGAATTGGTGGAGGACTAGGTGTAGGGTAAAAGCCTCCATACTTCGCGGAAATAAGAAAGAGCGGAATTATGAATCATTCATAATTCCGCTCTTCTTTTACCTGCGGTACAGCTCAAAGCTGCGCCGCAGGTATTTAAGGATCTTATCCATTAATTTCCGATTCAATTTGTACTTCCTCCTTCCCATCTTCTGGTTCTGCCTGAAAGGAAAATAGAATAAAAAAGAGCAAGCCAATCGTGATCGAAAGATCTGCGGTATTGAAGATGCCGGTATGTAGTTTTCCAGCAGAGAGAATCATAAAGTCCGTCACACTTCCCCAAGCGATCCGATCCACCACATTACTCAATCCTCCACCTAGTACACAAGCGAGACTTATAAATTGTCCCGTATTAAAAGTAGTAGAGAAAAGTAAATAAAGACTCATTCCAATCAAAACCAATAAAGGCAATATTTTTAGCAACAGCGTATGCCACCCTTCACTCAAATTGGAACCCGAGCTCAAGAATGCTCCCGTATTTTCCGCCAACTGTAAATGTACCATGTCGTTTACATAGGAAATTCGTTGGTTCTCATGTAGCTGCGTACGCGCTATCTTTTTAGTTTGTTGGTCACAACCATAATTGATTAACATCAAAAAAATCAATCCCAATAATTTTACTCCAAAACCTTTTTTCATGGTCAATAAAATTTAATTATTCTCGTTCTTGGACAAATCCCGTGGTCAACCAAAAATAAGAAGCAAAAAGCGACTAAAAGGAGCGTTTGTTCTTCTTTTTGGTTGACTCACACACGGGATTTGTCAGAGAACCATTATTGTTTAGAGGTATCCCAGAAATTTAAACACCCTCTTTAGTCCAAAGTCAAATACTAGTATTCGGTTTTATCTACCTTCGCCGCCCATTCTTCAAAAACCTTAACCGCATTTTCCTGAAATTGTTGTTCGGTAGGGATACTTCGTTGCGCTACGGGTAAAGGAATTTCCTGGTAGATAAACTCATCATCAAAATCTATGTTGGCGGCATCTTGGCGACTACAGCCATAAACGATTCTTTTGGGGCGCGCCCAATAAATAGCTCCAAGACACATCGGGCAAGGTTCGCAAGAAGTGTAAATGATACAATCGTCTAGTTGAAAAGTATTGAGGTTTTTGCAGGCATCGCGGATGGCGACCACCTCTGCATGAGCGGTTGGATCATTGGAAGAGGTTACTCGATTATTACCTCGTCCAACGATCTTTCCATCTTTTACGATGATGGCACCAAAAGGTCCTCCTTCATTATTGGTCATCCCTTTTCTAGCCAAATCAATGGCGACTTGCATGAATTCACGATCCTGATCTTGCATTCTTTTGCGTTTTCTAGGCAATTTTAATATTGCCGAATGCAAATATCTATCTTCTTTAGCGAAATATAGTAATGGAGAAGGTATTTATTAGTGAGGTTGTTTCTATAATCAGGTTCAGTCCTATGGAATTTACAGGTAATCATTTTTTCAAAATAGATTAAAAGGGAGGTAGTTCCGACTTTGTTTGTACTGAAGTTGTTTAAAAATAGAAAACTAATTTTTAATAAAGGCTGACAAAATAGGTGGCTATCTTCAAGGTCTATTGATCCCCCACAAGTCTACCAACATGAAAACTATGATTGTATTAATTTTAGGTGATAGTTTTCAATAAAAAACAAACTGTTCGTTACGACTTACAAGTCGTAGGCGGATCAAGGTCGAGGTCTCCGACCTCGAATCCTAAGTATTCTATAAATTCTACTAAGCAAAGGAGTGGTGTCAGTCAGGAGACCTACACCTAGATCCGCCTATTACCGAAGGTAATAGCGAACAATCGGGTTTACATTTTTTAAGGGCAGTGTATTTTCTAGGAGAAAAAAGATGTGGGGTATCAATAGGGGTAAAATGAATATTCAATATTCAATGACTGGATATTCAATATTCAATTTGACTAAACAATCGTAAAGGTATTTCTTAAGATGATGACATTCACCTTCCGGATAGGCCCTAAATTAATGACGATAAAAAACCTTCTTTTTGATACTCCTAACTGTTTATTTTTCAAATCCCTATAGCTATTTAATACGATCATTTTTAAACAACTTCATTATAAGAATCTTTAATTCACACAGTCTATAATTTTATACTCACCGTTCCATAAAAACTCCGCCCGTCCGCAGGAATGATTCCAGGCCCGGGATAAGCAGCTGCCCGTCTAGTGAAGTATTGAGCATTACCAAGATTATTGACGCCCGTTTGCAAACGGAATCGCCCTAGTGTATAACTCAAGGATAAATCTTGCACTTGATAAGCGGGTAAAATACCACGAGTCGCATTGGCTACTTTGACCGCATTAGAAGCATCACTAAAATGTTGAGCGACATAAGCGTATTGATAGGAGGCCATGAAGTTATTAAGTTTCAAGTTGATGCCTGATTTGATACTCAATGGTGGAATTAATTCTACATCATTGCCTTCGAAGTAGCTTAAGCCAGAAAGATAGGTGCCGTGTAGTAAGCTGAAATTAGTGAAAAAAGAAAAATCAATAGCCTCTGATTTTTTGATACATAGATCCCAAAGATCAACTTCAGTATAGGCCTCCAAGCCGATGATTCTGGCATCGCCAATATTCGCGCGGATGGCTACATCCCGAATGGGATCACTACCGATGCCAATCCGGTTTTTATATTTTAGGTGAAAAATATTGACGTCAAAACGGAGTAATTCTTCAAATAATCTCCCTCGAATACCTAGGTCAAGATTATATCCTCGTTCATCCATCAGCGAAGAATCAATGAGGAGGTTTGGATTGACTACTGCAAGGTCACTAAAATTAATGGAGCGATAGTTCTGAGAAAAATTGGTATACATTTCTACACTTGGAGTCACCTTAAAACCTACTCCGAGTCCGAGTAAGAGCAAGGAGCGTTTATTTTTTTGAGCATCTTCAAATTTACGTTCGAAGGCAACTTCTCCACCAGAGAAAACTCTTTCTTTATAAAAACCATCAGAAGCGGTTTTGATGTATTCAAAACGAGCGCCAGGGGTGATGCTCCATTTGTCGTTGAGGTGGAAAAGGTTTTCCGCAAAAAAAGAAAGGTTGCGACTCGGGAATTGATAAGAAGACCATTCTAGATCATCTGGATTTAGAAAGTCAAAATCTGGCCCACTGCCGTCATTGGCATTGCCCTGATCACTAGTGGTGTGGCCTTGGTAGTACCTTGCACCAATAAGGAAGGTGCTCAGTAGACCTTTGATGGTGTAGCGGTGGATGAGTCGAGTTTCGTTGCCAAAATTTTGATAATTGCCACGGATCAGATCGCGTTCGCGCAGAGGGTCTGGACGATTGATGGGCCCCAGTTCTCCAAGTGCTTGCCGTTGGGCATTCAATAAAAAACTACGGCTATTGATTTTGGTTCGATCCGAAATGTGATAGTCCATATTTAGTGCAGCAAGATTCCAGTTTACTTTAAACCAGTTTCTACCGCGTTTGGATAATCGCGGATTCCTTGCAAATTCAAAATCCACCAAACCACCGGCCTGCTTGGCCAAATAATCCATATAAGTATACTCTAATCCAATTTTTAATTTTTTAGAAAAAGTTTTACTGACTTGAGCATAAGCGGTGTTTTGAAAAAACTCAGAATTTTCACGCCAACCATTGCCTTGCTTACGCTGATAAAAAGTATAATAATTCCAACCGTTTTTACTACCTCCGATGCTATTGAAAGTAGTCAGCAGACCAAAAGAGCCGACGGTGTTTTCACTGACGAATTCAAAGGCTTTATCCTTAGGGCCTTTTTTAAAAACAAAATTCAATAGGCCTCCAAACTGTGGTCCATATTGTAGCGAAGCCGCTCCGCGGACGATCTCAATTTTCTCTAAAGCCTGAGTAGGAGGCGTATAATAACTTTCGGGATAACCCAAAGCATCCGCACTAATGTCATAGCCATTTTGGCGCGTATTGAAATTGCTAGTTCGGTTGGGATCCAAACCTCTGGCCCCAATACTTAATTGTAATCCCGCTCCATCATTTTCCCAAATATTGAGTCCCGCAATTCCTTTAAAAACTTGTCGAGCATTATTGGTCGCTAAATTGGCGACGGTCTGACTGAGGTCAATGACTTCACTTTTTTTAGCCGCATAAATGGCGAAGCCCTCTACATTTCTCAACTGTCGGAGTCCGGAACTTGCCGAGGAATTATTGGCATTGACTTCGATGGTGGCCAAGCTGATTTCTAAGCTATCCAGATTGATTTCAAGCTTTGTTGTTTTTTGTTGAATATTGATTTCTTGACGAAAATTATTATAACCAATGGCTTGTACAAAGAGATGATAAGTACCAAGGTCTAGATCCTCGAATCGGAATCGCCCTTGCTCATCGCTGATTTCAATAGCTTGGGTTTCTTCCAGAAGAACTGTAGCGCCAACTAAGATTTCTTGAGCTGCACCCGCACGAAGTACTCCGGTTAGCGTTCCTTTTTGGGCAAAAAGACTCAGTACACAAAAGACTAAAGGAAGCAAGAGGAAATATTTTTTTCGCTGGTACATAAGTTATATTTTATCTCAAAGGAAGTATCCATTTTTTTGGTGCAAAACCATCTTCAATATTTGCTAAGTTGATGCTCGGATCAATGAATGGTTGGCTGACGCGTCCATTTAGTGCCACATGTGAATGGACGGTGACAATGGGATTCGTATAATTGAATTGTTTTTGATATTGCGTTTTTAGAAAATGTGCAAACTGCAACATAAAGTCGGGTTGAATGCACATTTGTTTTTCTTGAAACTTCGTCAAGTATTGGCCATTGATGATTTCTGATTTTCGTCCGGAGGCGCTGTCTTTTACAAAAAAAGTACTTTGGCCTGTTTTTTCTACCAGCATTACTCGCCAAGAAAAGCGATAGGCTTCTTCCGTCCATTTTAAATCTCCGGGGTAGAGGAGGTGTCGGAAAGGGAGCACAATTTGTAGCAATACAAAAAAGGGGAGACTCGCTTGTAGTAATCTTTTATTCCATTTTGGAAAAGCATAAATGCGGGTATCGTTTTTTTGAAAACCAAAATACGATAGTAGTTTTTCGTGAAAAGTTGTCGAAAAGAAAATTAAGGTACTACTGATCATGATCATCGGAAAAAGGCCAATGTTGAAAAGTACATTGGTCATTAGATGAAAAAGTATAACCATTGCGTAAGCGAAAATTCTGGTTTTTTTATTGAGTAGAAAAAAGGCAATTGTCAAATCATAAAATGCACCGCCCCAGCTAAATAAATAAGCCGTTATCGGGAATTGAAAGAAAT
>CAYQRA010000281.1:0-8250 GCA_964419315.1 uncultured Saprospiraceae bacterium
TTCCTTCGGGTAGCAGACCCTGGTGTGGACACGAGTAACAGAGTTCAATTTACCGTAACGATTGATGATGCAATCGATCCAACGTTTACCACTCCTGCCGATGTAACGGTAAGTTGTGAAGTGGATCTAACTCCAGATGCAACTCCTGCTAGTCCAGACGATGTCACCAATGAAATGGACAACTGTGCTTCTGGAATCGAAGCAACTTATAGCGATACCTATACGACTGCAATTGGATGTAATGGTACTGGTACCATTGAACGCCTTTGGAGCTTAGATGATGGAAATGGTAATATTGCAACCTCCACTCAAACGATCGTTGTTCAAGATGTAACAGCACCTACCTTTACTCCTCCTGCTAATATCACAATTACTTGTGGACAGGATATCAATGATCTGATGGTTACAGGTGATGCGACCATGATTGATGATAATTGTTCTACTAACTTAATGGCTACTTATGTGGATGCGCTTCCTGTTATGGGGGTATGTCCTACGCTTTATAGTATTGAGCGAACTTGGACTTTAGTCGATAGTTGCTTTAATGCCACCAGCCTCAAGCAAAAGATCACCAGAGAAGATGTGACCGCTCCAACCTCTACCAAAGGAGATACGGTGGTCGGTAATGCTCCTGGAATGTGTTCTGCGATGGTACCTGTGGTTCTTAACGCTGCAAACACTAGTGATGTTTGTGATGATTTTGCAGACCTAATCATCACCAATGATTATAATGGCAATGGTGCAGATGCTACGGATACCTATCGTTCTGGTATGACAACCACGGTAACCTTTACCTTAACGGATGCTTGTGGTAATTCATCGACGCATGAAGTAGATGTTACCGTTAATGATACCCTCAAACCAATTATTGCTAATTGTCCAATGGATGTAACTTTCGATGCAGACCCAAGTGATTGTGATAATACTTTCTCTTGGACTGCACCAACAGCTAGTACCGTATGTGGTAGTACCACTATGGAAACCGTATTCTCCAATGATCCTTCTGTTTTAGTCAATATGGGAACTCCTGGACCAGGACGCGTTGACTTTGCCGATTTCCCAGTTGGTGTTTCTACCGTTGGTTACGCTTTTGAAGATACCAATGGAAATATAGATACTTGTACTTTTACCGTAACCATTTTAGATAACCAACCACCCGTTATCACTTGCCCTCCTAACCAAGACCTCAGTTTTGGTTCCTGTACACCTGCGGCTTCTTTATTCGTACCTGATTATAGAAGTTTGACCAGTGTGTCTGACAATTGTAGTGGAGCCAATACGGTAACTCAAATGCCGGCACCTAACTCTTTACTAAGTGCAGCCGTTGCTTCTTTAAGTGATGGAGAAATGTTTACGGTAACCATGACTGCTACCGATAATAATCCCAATAATGGCACAGACATGTGTACCTTCGAAGTTACACTAGTCGATACTAACCTCCCTGTTCCTAATGTAAGTGGAGCTTCTCTTCCAACAGAAAGCAGCACTTGTGGACCATTAGAAGTATGTGCTCCAACTGCAACGAATACTTGTGGTGGATTAGTCGTAGGAGAAATAGTTCCTACCGGTTCTCTTCCAGCAGGTGTTACGTTAACGGGTACTTGTTCTGCTCCTTGTTCTCCAAGTCCTTCCATCACTGGAACCCTTGGAACTGGACCTGGAGATCTTGCGGATGCAGGGTCGACCTCTTTCAATATTGTTGTTGCTGGTCTTGGTGCTACGGCAACGGTAGAGGATGTTGATTTTTCGTTAGAAGTTAGTCACCCATGGTCTGGTGATCTTTCTGCTACGCTAACCTCTCCTTCCGGTACAACAGTTGACCTCTTCTCTCTTTTCCCTTTTAATTGTAGCCAAGATAATGTGAACTTATCTTTCTCAGAGGATGCTACTTTGACAAGTGCAGATTTGTCGGGTACTTGTAATACATCAGGTACACTCTCTCCTCCTGGGACTTATGCTGTTCAAGGAATTTATCAGCCACTAGGTTCTTTCGCTGACTTTGAAGGAGATGATGCCAATGGAACTTGGGTTTTAGAAATTACAGATAATGAACTTTTCCTTTCTGGTGTATTGGAGAACTTCTCGCTTGATCTATGCACTTTAGATGGAGCCAATATTCCGGAGTATACTTTTGATCCGGGTACCTATAACCTTACTTGGGAATATGATGATGGAAGTGGAAATACCACTTCTCAAACTCAAACCATCAATGTAGCAGATGATACCGAGATGCCGGTCATTAATTGTACAGACATTACGGTAGAATTAGATGCAAGTGGAAATGCTACTGCTAGTGCGGGAACAACAGTCGGAGAGTCTATTTCGATTGTTGGTGGAAATGATTTAGGAGTATTCTCTGCAGGAAACGTTAGTTTCTGTGTGGATGCTACTGCTGCGACTACGGTTTCTTTCGCATGGGATTATAATTCTGCTGATGGAAATGCAGTGGATGATGAGTTTGGATATACCGTCAATGGTACTTTTACAGCTCTTGCAACGGGTACTCCTTACGTAGTTGGTAATTATATCCCTGACGCTGCTTCTCTTCAACAAAGTGGTATTGCAACGGTCAACCTCATGGCAGGTGATGAATTTTGCTTCCGAGCCAATACTACGGATAATTTTGGAGGAGGCTCTACTACTGAAATCACGAACTTCCAACCTGTTTTTGCTGGAGACTTTGAAGCAAGCAACTGGACAGAAGTTAAAAATAATGCAGCTAGCGGATCAGCTAGTTTGTCGGCACCAGATATCACTGATAATTGTGGCGTAGACCTTAGTACTTTGATGATTAATGGTCAAAGCGCACTAAGTTTAACCTGTGCGGACAAAGGAACTTCTTCGGCAACGATCACCGTTGAAGACATCAATGGAAACATAGATACTTGTATGGCTAATATTACGGTAATTGATGTAACTGCACCAACTTTTTCAGGTCTTCCTACCGATATGACGATCTCTTGTTCTGACCCAATCGGAATGCCTTCGGTAAGTGCTTTTGACGTTTGTGATGGTGTACTTAATGCGGTATTAAATGAAGTTTCTTCAAAAACAGGAAACCCTGCCACTTGTGGAGATTATAATTATACCATCAGCAGAGAGTGGACAGTTACGGATAACTCAGGAAATACTAGTTTTGCTTCCCAAACGATGACCATCGAAGATAATGATGCTCCTACCAATCCTATATTCTCAGACAACTTAGTAGGTGGTACTATTGGATCTGATCCAGTTAACTGTAGCGCCAATGTTTCTTTGAGATTAATAGACTTGACAGACTGTGCGCCCTTTGTCAATATTACCGTTACCAATGATTCTCCGTTTGCTACCTCTGGTGGTGCGGATGCTAGTGGAACTTACCCCGTAGGTGCTCACAATGTAAACTTTACGGTGAGTGATCCTTGTGGAAATACGATTGCTTATAATAGATCTTTTACCGTGGAAGATGACGATGGCCCGATCGCAGTTTGTATCGGTCTGACGACTATCGGATTACCTGCTGGAGGCTTACTTACCCTAACTCCCGGTATCATTGATAATGGAAGTGTAGACAATTGTGGATCAATCGTTTCTATGTCTATTTCACCAAGTACCTTTGATTGTGATGACGCAGATGGTATAACCCAACATACCGTTACGCTTACGGTAGTGGATGATTCTGGAAATACGGCAACTTGTGATGCACAAGTAATCATTCAAGATAATGATGCTCCACAAGCAGTATGTAAAGATGTGACCGTCGAATTGGATCAAAGTGGAAATGCTTCTATTATCCTTTCTGATATCAATGGCGGAAGTACGGATAATTGTACAGCCCCTAATGATTTGATTTTTGGTATTTCTCAAACTACTTTCACGGTTGCAGATGCTGGAACTACCGTTCCGGTAACACTTACAGTAGAAGATAGCAATGGCAACATGGATGATTGTACTGCAAATGTAAAAGTAGAAGTTCCGCAAACTTGCTTTAATGTTGGAACTGCTTTTGGTGCTACTGGTAGCATCGTAAGTGTTCCGATAAGAGTAGAGAACTTTACGAATGTTTTGAATTTCCAATATACCGTTATCATGGGTACGGAAACGACTGGTGAGATTTTAGGAGTAAGTGGAAGTTTCCTTCCTCCTGCTGAAGTCAATATCATTGAGAATGTTATTTCTACAGATACTCTTACCGTCTCTTGGTCTAGCATTGCTTTACCAGCAGAAGTAACCTTGACAGATGGTACCGCCATCTTCTATATTGATGTTTTACTCACTGGAGGTCTAGGTACTAGTTCGGTTGTACAAATCATTGATGATCCAGGAACACTTCCATTACAGTTGTTCTACAATTATGGTTCAGGACCAGACCGATTGACTCCTTGTACCTCTACTGGTGCAGTGGCGGTAAATACTCCTGCTACAGTTATGATATCTGGTGACATCAAAAGTATTGCGGATGGCCCAACGGCTAAAGTGGATGTTACGCTAAGTAATGCCGCTAACAACTCTCCTCTTCTTTCTACAACTACTGTTGCTCCTGGTGACTATAGCTTTGGTCCATTAAATGCTGGTTTGAGTTTAAGAATCACTCCAGAGAAACTGACCGGTTGGACGCGAGGAGTTACCGCTCAAGATTTGACACAGATTCAAAGACACATCGTTGGATTGGATACTTTATCTAATTTAAATAAAGTGGCCGCAGATGCTCGACGAGATGGACAAATTGATGGTTTTGATGTAGTTGATCTACAGATTTTATTGGGAAGTTTGGGAGCATTCCCACCTCCAACCAATACTTCTTGGAGATTTACAGATGCTAGTATTCCATTGGCTGATTTGATCCCATTAAATGTTCCGGGTATCAATAGTTCTATCACCATCAATAATATTTCTTCTAGCTCTTCGGGTAATGATTTTACAGCCATCAAGATTGGAGACGTTAATGAATCTGTTGATGCGACTCAATTGACCGGAACTCCTGGTGAAGCGTTCAGTAGAAGCAATGAAGCCTTGACGGTGCTGGTACAAGACCAAGCCATCCGCGCAGAGGAATTGATCTCTATTGATGTTACTGCCAAAGACTTCAAGCAATTAGTTGCTTACCAATGGGTATTAAATTTCAACCCTGCTTTATTAAGCTTTGAAGGCTACGAAAAAGGCGCTTTGACTTCTATTAGTGATGCTAATTTTGGTCAGCACCACCTCGATAAAGGATTATTGGTAATGCTATGGCACCAAGTTACCGCAGCAGACTACAGCGATGAAGAAGTCTTATTTACGCTACAATTCAAAGCCTTAAAAGATGCAGAAAGTCTCCGTGGTTTATTGAATGTAGATCAGACGGAAATGACTGCTGGCGCTTGGAAAGAAAATGGTTTGCCAATGAATGTAGCACTTGAATTTTCTGATGCTACCGCAATCACAAGCTTTAACCTGCTTCAAAACCAACCGAATCCATTTAAAACGGAAACGCTAATTGGTTTCTACTTACCAAAAGCAAGTGCCGCTACCCTACAAATCTTGGATGTTTCTGGTCGTCAGATCAAAGAAATCCGAGGAGAGTACATCGCAGGTTATAACGAGCTAAGTATTAGTCGCAGCGAACTACCTGCTGCTGGCGTTTTATACTATCGATTAGAGACTGCTGATGAAGTAGCTACTAAGAAAATGATCATAGTCGAATAATTTTTATTCGCAAGCCTAACCTTAAAGTCGAAGAGTGGTTTAGGCCACTCTTCGACTACTTTTGGAAAAGAAAACACTCATACACCTCATATTTTTACCGCTTCTGCGGATCGACATTCTGAATGGGTGGTTTTTTCCCCTAAAAAACCTAACTAAGTAAGCAATTTTGCGTACATAAGTTATCAATATCCATTGAATGGCTTTAATTGAAGCCAGAAATGTCATACATGCCCATTACCGACACAAATACCATACAGCTACCGGCTTTATTGCCACTGATACCGTCATCTACGGTACCTCTATTTTTGCGCCTGCAAAACGAACAAACCACTATTGTTTCCTCTAATATTTTACCTGAAACTCATTGAGTTATGCAAAAGAAGTTCACCCTCTTTTACCTATTGTTATTTTGCCTGTTTTACAACACGGCCAATGCCCAAACCAATATCACTGCAAGTAGCCCCACGGTCGCTTGTGATGGTGCTGATTTTTGTATTGACCTTACTGTAACGGATTATACAGAAATTGCGAATATGCAATGGGAATTCCGCTGGGACACCTCCATAATGACCTACGTAGACATGAGTCTAGTTATTAATGTTCCTGGTATCAATCTTTCTAATCAAACCACCGCGCCGGATGGATTCATGGCTTTTTCCATCTCTAGTTTTCCTGCCGCCAACTTAAATGATGGAGACGTGGCTCTTAGCCTTTGCTTTACACCTACGGGTAAAGTTGGAACGGGGATGCTGTCCTTTGCCGATGGAGCAAGTACGCCTATTCAAATGGGACAAGGTTTCCCTCCAATCGCACTGGTTTATAATACCGATTTTTTCCTCAATCCGGGAACCATTACCATTACCGACTTAGTCGATCCAATGATTGAATGTGGAGCAGATATTACCGTATCTAGTAATAGTCCTATTCCCAACTTGGCGCCAAGCAGTTTTTCAGACAATTGTTTGATCGACTCGGTTAGTTATGTCATTAGTGGTGCTACGGATCTTTCAGGATTAGATGATGCCAGTGGATCTTCCTTCAACCTAGGAACAAATACGCTGACTTATACGGTCACTGACTTTGGAGGTAATACCGATATTTGTGCCTTCAATGTGGAGGCAGAAGTAGCACCAAGCACCAAATTGGAATTTATTCCATTGGTCACTTTCGATTGTGATAACGATCTGGTTACTTTAAATATGACGGTCAATAATTTTATTGACTTAACGAGTATACAATATACAACAGAGTGGGATACTGCTGATATCAAGTATGACTCTCATGTCAATATGTTTCCTCCAGCAGCTACTTTCATTCCACTCTTAACGGATGATGGACAATTGCCTTTCTTTTGGAGTTCGATTAATCCAATCACTTTAAATAATGGGGATACTATTTTTTCTATTGCTTTTGATCTAACGGGTGGTTTGAATACTCCCTTGTTTGATTATGTAGATTTACCGACCCTACCTATTGAGATATTTGATGGCACGAGTAAACTAGATACTTCTGACTATGAATTTCTAGCAGAAGTAATTACCATCACCGATACCAATCTTCCAACTTTTGGGACTACTTGTCCAATGGATATCAATATCTCCAATGCTACGGATTCCTGTGGAGGTTTTGCTTTCTGGGATACGCCATTTGCAACAGATGATTGTGATCCTGATGTAATGGTTACTGGAACTTATGATGCAGGTGATTACTTCCCTATTGGGGATACCGAAGTTTTATATACCGCTACTGACGATTCGGGCAATACTGCTACTTGTACTTTTATCGTAACCGTAGTAGATACATTGAGGCCAACAATCCTTTGTCCTGCCAATATTTCTATGAGTGCTGGAACTGGAACTTCTGTAATGGTTCCCGGTCTCGCACCAAGCGTTAATGATAATTGCGCCATTACCAGTATTACTTTCGACCAAGTTGGATTTCCAACGACGAGTGGTATCAATGATGCCAGTGGCGTTTTCAATCTCGGAACCACCACCGTAACTTATACCGTCACGGATGAAAACGGTCTATCCAATTCTTGTTCCTTTGAGGTAACGGTTACCAACATGCCTCCACCAAATATTAGTTGTCCTGCTTCGCCAGTAATTGCGGATACGGAAATTGATTTTTGTAATGAAGATATTTTTGGCATTGCTCCCTCGACAACTATTGATCCGGGAGCAATTGATAGTATTGCTTATACCCTATCTAACGCGACCACTGGCATGGGATTAGATGATGCTAGTGGAATTCGATTCAATGTAGATACTACCACTGTTACTTATACCCTCACCGATACCTTTGGTCAAGTTGCGGAATGTAGCTTTGATGTGATCATCACGGATGCTCAACTTCCAAGTATTTCTTGCCCAATGGTTGGCCCTTACGTTGCCCCTACGGATAGTTGTAATTTTATGGTAACGGATAACCTGGCACCAACGACTTCTGATAATTGTGGCGTAGCAAGTATCACTTATGAATTGACTGGTGATAGAACCGGATCAGGAATGGACGATGCAACGGGGCTGACTTTCCCAGTTGGAACAACCAATGTTACTTATACCGTTACGGATGTCAATGGAA
>CAYQRA010000282.1:0-7241 GCA_964419315.1 uncultured Saprospiraceae bacterium
GAAATATAATCGTACTTTTCATAGGTCAAATCATGCATTTGTTGCAAATAAGAAATGTCTCGCAAGTTTTGTTTTTGGAGTTGGTCTTGATGACTAGCAATGGTTTTATTAAAGTACTTTTCTTCTCCGAGTTGGCGATAGGCTCTGGCGAGATAGAACGATTTGGCGTTGGCATCTTTGCGCAATTGATGAATGGCCAAAAAATCCTCTAGGAGTTTGTATAGGCGAGAAGTCAGCAAATGCCACTTGGATAGGGAGAAGGGTTTTTGTGGATAAATCAACTTCCATGTTTCTTCTGGAAGGGGGCGTTGTTGCTGGTTTTCTAGGATAAAATCGAGCAGTTGGATGACATCCTTGCGCTGATTAAATAGCTCTGTTTGGACAAAATGATGAAACATTCTTTGCTCTCGCCGCTCCAATCGGTGAAAAATTCGGAATAATTTCATGTCTTATGTTATGTTTTTTTGTAGAAAAATAAATTTAAAATGCTGATAATCAGTAATTTGCATTTTTTAATTATGTATAAAACTAAAAAAATGTTCTTTCTAAAGCAAATAAAATCGCCCATTTTTGTTAGGAACAAAGAAAGGATTGAATAAACTAGGAAACTTGAAACTATGAAAAAGAAAATTTTACAAATTGTCTTATTGCTGATTTTGCCTTTGTCCTTAACAGGACAGTGCCCGGATGCTGGATTAGTAGTACTTAAAACGCAAATGCAGATAGATACCTTTCTCACTAATTATCCGAATTGTACAGAGATAAATAATAGGATAAATATCGATGGCGAAAATAGTGACATTACCTCTTTGACGCCTCTTAGTAATCTCACTGTTATAGAGTCTGGTTTAATTATCCAGAATTGTGCTCAATTATTGGATTTACAAGGTTTACATAATCTTACTTCTATTGGTGGATTACATATTGAGTCCAATTTATTGTTGGATGATCTTTTAGAATTGAGTAATATCACCGAAATGGTTGGTGGTCTGCGTATCGAAAACTCTAACCTAATTAAAGATTTACAAGGTTTGCATAATCTTACTTCTATCGGTGGATTATATATTAAGTCCAATTTATTGTTGGATGATCTTTTAGAATTGAGTAACATCACAGAAATGGTTGGTGGTGTGTATATCGAGAATTCTAACCAAATTAAAAATTTACAAGGTTTACATAACCTTACTTCTTTGGGAGGCAAATTAACAATTGAATCTAATTTGCTGTTGGAAGATATTTCTGCATTGAGTAATCTAACTGCCGCCCCGGGAGGAATCCTTATTTCAGATAATCCCAACTTGATAACTATCGAAGGTTTGTTTGCAAGCCCTTTTATTACGGAAGACCTTTTGATTACGAAGAATGCAAAGCTAGAATCCATCAGTGGATTCGCAGGATTAACAGAAGTTGAAGAAGATTTTGAAATTTCGGATAATCCCTTATTGTCTACACTCAGTGGTTTCGAAGCTTTGTGGAATGCACATGATTTTACGATTTCTAAACTACCCGAATTGAGTAACTTTTCTGCTTTTAATGAATTGGATTCTATCTTTAGCTCTTTTGAGTTTACTGAGATGAATTTGGCTAATATTTCAGCTTTTGGAAGTCTAAATGATTTAGGAGATGTTTATATAGAAAAAAACCCCTTTTTGGTTTCTGTCGATAATCTGATACCTAATCAATTGAGAGGTGATTTGTACATAAAAAACAATACCAATCTTACCGATATTCAAGCTCTTTCCTCTCTTTCGAGAGTGCCTAGAGGTTTTTACCTCACCGATAACGATGCACTGACGAATGTAAATAGTGTTTCGAATATTAAAGAAATAGGAAATCTGATTATCAGTGGTAATTCATTGCTAGTGGATCTTAGTGGTTTTCAAGGATTGGATACTGTTGGCTTCCTAGTACTAGATAATAATGGTGGGATTAAGGATATGACGGGTTTCTCTTCCTTAAAAGATGCCTTTGGTATTCGTTTGGAGGATTTTGGGGGTATGGATTCTTTAGTGAGTTTGGATGGTTTACAGGGGCTAACCAGTCTGAATCGTCTTACGGTTAAATGGGCTCCTAAATTGTTGAGTCTACAAGGTTTAGAGAATATAATCAGTATGGAAAGGTGCGAACTTTATGATTTACCTATGTTGCAAGATCTAATGGGCTTGGAGGATTTAGAAACAATAGATCATCTTTTGATTCGAGGTTGTGATGTATTAGAATCGTTCCATGGCTTAGAAAAATTAGCAGAGATATCTAGTTCGCTTGGGGTTGTAGGAAATGATAAACTGGAGGATATTTCGGCTTTGGAAAATATCCATCTAGCACAAGAATTGGATACCTTAACAATTTTTGCCAATGGGGACTTATCTATTTGTGCTTACGAAAATATCTGTGAATATTTATTCCTAGGCGGGGCGCATAAAATTGGGTTTAATGGTGTAGGATGTAATACGTATACTGAATTGATTGATGTCTGTTTGGCTAATCAAGCGGTAATGACATTGCAAGGAAAAGTTTGGAATGATGTAAATCCTAATTGCCTTCCTGACTCAAGTGAACTAGGTTTTCCAAATGCATTGCTTCAATTACAACGTCCTAACAATACTATTTATACTTTATCCTCGGATAGCGCAGGAAACTTTGACTTTCTGTTGTTAAAGAGGGACTATAATGTCAAAGTAATTAGTCCCTCCATTTTTTGGACACCTTGTTTTGGAGATAGTTTGATTACATCTTCGGGAGTGAATGATACGATACAGACTGATTTTTATCTTCAGCCATTTGGGGATTGTCCTTTCGTCGACTGGACATTAAACCTTTCACCGCTCAGAGTTTGTGGAACTCGTGTCGCTACGCTTGATATGTGTAATTATGGAACCTTGCCAGCTGAAGATTTTTTATTTACAATTACATTAGGAGAATTTGTAAGTTTAGAATCTGCCTCTGTTCCTTATACCACGAATAGCAATGGAGATATTTTGTTTTCCATAGATAGCCTTGGGGTCATCGATTGTAATACGATTGAATTGAATCTTTTTACGGAATGTAACAATGAGATCGAGTTGAACGACATTTTATGTTTAAATGTAAAATTGATGGGAGATGCCTTGTGTGCTCCGGATAGTACTTGGGATGGATCTACGACTAGGGTTTCCGGCTACTGTGATAATGACAGTATCTATTTTGAGCTAGAAAATATTGGTACGGGAGATATGGCCAATCCTGCTTCCTTTATGGTAGATATTTTGATCGAAGACATTGTCTTGCTATTGGATGGTGGCAACTATCAATTACTTAGTGGAGAGAAGCGAACGCTAGCCTATGAGGCAGATGGGAATGGTTTCCATCTGCAAGCAGATCAAACTCAAGGCCATCCTTCTTCTTCCACTGCTACCACCACTGTGCCGAATTGTGAAGAGATGGCCAATGATATTGTATTGACCTTTTTTCCAAGTAATGATGGCGACCCCTTTTCACAAACCTTCTGTACTTTCGTGGTCAATTCCTATGATCCAAATGTAAAATCCGCCTTCCCAATAGGAACGGGAGAAGAACATTTTATAGATAAAGATTGGAAATTAGATTACACCGTTCAATTTCAAAATACCGGAAACGATGTCGCTTACCAGGTCATTGTTCGAGATACCATATCAGAAAATCTAGACCTCAGTACCTTACGCGTCCAAGGCGCCTCTCACGATTTCACTTGGGCCTTGAATGCAGACCGGGAATTGGTTTTTACTTTTGACAATATCAATCTACCAGATAGTACGAGCAACGAACCCGCTTCTCATGGAATGCTCAGCTACACCATCCTTCCGCACCAAGATATTTTGCCCGGTGCGCTAATCGAAAATAGTGCAGCCATCTATTTTGACTTCAATGATCCAATCATCACCAACACTGTTTTTCATACCATCAGAAAGCCAGTAGTCGCTAGCTCGGAAATCATCACTTGGTGTGCTGGAGATTTGTATAATGGGCTAGCGATTTGGAATGACACGATCCTTTTAGAAATTATCGAATTCACCGAATACGACAGTGTCCATATGACGAATCTACAAGTTGTGGATAACTTGCAAGGTGAAGTATTCGTAGAAGTAGAGATTGGAACTTATTTTGAACAGATAGAAATTTTGGGAGATACTATTTTTAATGTTCTTTATCCGGTCGAACAAGGTTGCGATAGCCTAGTTGTTTACCATATCTCTGCTTTAAAAGTCGGGATGCAAGACCTGAAAAATACTTTCGATCAAGTACGCGTTTTTCCCAATCCTGCAACCAATATTTTGTTTGTCGACCCTCCAAAAAATATAAAGCTACAAGAATGGTCTTTGACGAATCTTTTAGGAGTAGCGGTTTGGGAAAAAACGTTTACTTCTCCTGCCTCGCTGATCCCTATTTCTTTACAGGCTATTCCCGCCGGAGTGTATTATCTCCAAGCAAGAGGAAGTGGTGACCGTAAGGTTTGGAAGCTTGTTGTGAATTAAAAGTACTTGCGAATAGTGTTATTGTATAAAACCAAAAATTGTTTTTTCTAAGATAAGTAAATCTGCTCCTTAGGTTTTGAAATTTGGAAAGAGCAGGAATAAACCAGGAAACTTCGAACTATGAAAAGGAATATTTTACAAATTGTCTTATTGCTGATCTTACCCCTGCATTTGACTGCGCAGGATTGTCCGCCTTTGGGAATAACGTTCACATCGCAAACGGAAGTAGATGATTTTCTTATTGATTATCCAAACTGCACGGCATTGAATGGCAATTTGAAAGTAGATGATGGAAGTAATGATATCACCTCTTTGGCTGCCCTCAGTAAGCTCACTAGTATCGCAGGATTTCTAAATATCCAGAACACAGATCAGTTAGTGAATTTACAAGGTTTACAAAACATAAATTCGATTGGTGGTGAATTGAAAATTGAGTCTAATTCGATGCTCGAAGATATTTCTGCATTGAGTAATCTGGCTACTGGTATGGATGGAATATTTATTACTGACAATTCCAACTTAGAAACAATCTCCGGATTGTTTGCAGCGCCTTTTTCGGCTACAAAATTGTCGATTAGTGAGAATGCAAAATTACAGACCATCAGTGGATTTGAAGGACTTACAACGCTTAGTTATAGTTTTGATATTTCGGATAATCCATCTTTGATTGCTATCTCTGGTTTCAATGCTTTTACTACTACCGTGGACTTTATAATTTCCAAATTGCCTCTTTTGTCTAGCCTTTCTGGATTCAATGAATTAAGTCAAGTCGAAGGAGAATTTACTTTTTCAGGAAATGGATTGACCGACCATTCTGCTTTTGGAAAACTAGATATTATAGAAGGATCTTTGTACATAGAGGATAATCCATCCTTAGTTGCTCTCGGCCATCTGATCCCTAATAATCTTGGGTGGGACTTGTCTATAAAAAATAATACCAATCTCAACGATATTCAAGCACTTTTATCTCTTTCGGAAATCCTTGGGAGTTTTGAAATTCTGAATAACGATGCATTGACTAATGTAGATGCTGTTTCGAATATCAATAAGGTCGGGAATTTGGAAATTACTGAAAATTCATCATTAGTGGATTTAAGTGGTTTTCAGGGACTAGAAATTATTGAATATATTTTGATTATTGACAATAATGGCGGAGGAATCGAAGACATGAGCGGTTTCTCTTCTTTAAAGCAGGTCGAATATATTGATTTGTTTGAACTTTTGGATTTAAAGACTTTGGACGGGTTGCAAGGGTTGACCAAGTTGGCAGGTATCCATATTGAGGATGCCACGTCCTTATTGAGCTTACACGGTTTGGAAAATCTCACGGAATTGGGAGCTTTAAGCCTTTCTAATTTACCCCTTTTGCAGGATTTGAAAGAACTGGATAAAATAGAAATACTGTTTGACCTTCTACTTAGTGTTTGTACTTCTTTAGATTCACTCAAGGGGTTACATAATCTAACAACCATAACAAATGATTTTTTCCTCTACCGAAACGATAGCTTAAGTGATTTGTCAGGTTTAGAAAATTTGACGAAGGTCAATAATTTAAAATTTGTGAACAATGGTCTTGAGCGTTTGGACGGCTTGGAGCATTTAGTAGAAGTATCAGATTATATTCAACTCGATCAAAATAGTGAATTGGAAGATATTTCTGCCTTACAGAATGTCAATATGGTGGAATACTTGCAATCCTTAATCCTTACTAAGGATACGCTCTTATCCATTTGCGATTACCAAAATATCTGTGATTATTTATTCTTAGGTGGCACACATACTATTTCTGAAAATAAACCAGGTTGTGAAAATAGCAATGAAGTGATTGCTGCCTGTGTGGCCAATCAACCAGTCAACATATTGCAAGGAAAAGTTTGGGGAGATTTAAACTTAAATTGCCTAAGCGATTCTAGTGACCTAGGCATCCCGAATGCTTTGATACAACTCGAATTTGCAAATAGCAATAATAGTTATACCTTCTCTGCGGATAGCGCTGGATACTACGATTTTCCAGTAATCGCAAGAGACTATAATGCCCATGTGATTAGTCCCTCTGTTTTCTGGGCTCCTTGTTTTGAAGATACCCTGCTTGTCGCTTCAGGAATAGGGGATACCATTCGGACGGATTTTTATTTTCAGCCACTAGCCGATTGCCCTTTTATTGAATGGACACTAAATCTTACGCCACTCAGAATTTGTGGCAGTCGCATTGCTACACTTGATCTATGTAATTATGGAACCTTAGCAGCAGAAGATTTTTTATTCACGATTGATTTGGGAGAATTGATAAACCTAGAATCGGCCTCCGTTCCTTACACCACCAATGCCAACGGAGAAATTATTTTTACGATTGATAGTCTTGGACTCTTCGAATGTCAGACCATTGAACTGAATCTTTTTACCGCATGTGAGGACGTTGAGCTAAACGATATATTGTGTGTCAATGTCGATTTGACTGGAGATGCCTTGTGTGTGCCTGACTCTACTTGGGATGGTTCTACGACTAAGGTTTCGGGCTACTGTGATAATGATAGTATCTATTTTGAATTGGAAAATATTGGTACAGGCGATATGCTTAATCCTGCTGCATTTATGGTGGATATTTTGATTGAGGATATTGTCTTATTATTTGATGGTGGCAACTATCAATTGCTAAGTGGGGAGCGTCGAGTCTTAGCTTATGAGGCGGAAGGCTATGGTTTCCATTTGCAAGCAGAGCAAACAGAAGGTCATCCTTCTTCGACTACCGCG
>CAYQRA010000282.1:7251-8247 GCA_964419315.1 uncultured Saprospiraceae bacterium
CGGTGACGACCGTACCAAATTGTGAAGACGTGGTCAATGATATTATCCCCATCTTTTTTCCAAGTAATAATGGCGATCTTTTTTCAGAAACCTTCTGTATTTATGCCATCGGATCTTACGATCCGAATGTAAAGTCAGCGAGTCCATTAGGTATAGGAGCTGAACATTTTATAGCTAAAGATTGGAGATTAGATTATACCATTCAATTTCAAAACACTGGGAACGATGTCGCTTATCAAGTCGTCATCCGAGATACCCTGTCGGAAAATTTAGATTTGAGTACGCTGCGGGTCCAAGGTGCTTCCCACGATTTTACTTGGGCATTGAATGCAGACCGCGAATTGGTTTTTACTTTTGACAATATCAATTTGCCAGACAGTACGAGCAACGAACCCGCTTCTCATGGAATGCTCAGTTATACCATCCTTCCGCACCAAGATATTTTGCCCGGTACTTTAATCGAAAATAGCGCAGCCATCTATTTTGATTTCAATGATCCCATTATCACCAACACCGTTTTTCATACCATTAGAAAACCAGTTGTTTCTAGCTCTGAAACCATCACTTGGTGTGCAGGAGATCTTTATAATGGTATAGAAATTTGGCAAGATACCCTGATCCTAGAACTCATCGAATTTACCGAATACGACAGTGTACATTTGACGAATCTGCAAATTGTTGATACCATGCAAAATGAAGTATTCCTAGACGTAGAGATTGGAACTTATTTTGAGCAAATAGAAATTTTGGGAGACACTATTTTTAGTATTCTTTATCCAAGCCAGCAAGGTTGCGACAGTCTGGTTACTTATACTATTTCTGCCCTGATGGTCGGTACGCAAGACCTAGAAAATTCATTTGATCAGGTACGAATTTTTCCAAACCCTGCGACCAATATTTTGTTTGTCGACCCTCCAAAAAATATAAAGCTACAACAATGGTCTTTGACTAATCTTTTAGGAGTAGCGGTTTGGGGAAAAACGTTTACTTCCCCTG
>CAYQRA010000283.1:0-8219 GCA_964419315.1 uncultured Saprospiraceae bacterium
TAGTCGCTTTTTGCTTCTTATTTTTGGTTGACCACGGGATTTGTCCAAGAACGAATTTTATTAAAAAAAAATAGAGCAGGAGTGATGGTAGTATAAATCTAATCTTGAGCAAGCACTTCCTACTCTGGGGTTTATGTTATCCTACTGGAATAATTTTTTCTGCAAATAATCGCTCACCGGAAACTTTCCAATCATCTACTAAAAGATCTCGATCAAATTTCCATCCTCTTCTTTCCATCTGATAAGGGGCTTCTGCGAAACGATAATCGCCGCGAGATGCATATCGGTGGTAGTCGTCTTCCCAAGTCAAGCGGCGGAAGAAATTTTTAATTTTTTTACCGATGAAGAAAAAGACACTCATCATTGCTGCAAGTACCATCGCAAAGAGGAATACTCTGGCTAGGAAGAAGAACAAAATAAGTCCTACAGAAACGGTGAAGAAAAACTTAAATGGTCGCATAATTTTTTTGGTTTTGTAAAAGTTGTGCTGGTTTTTTCGAAACCAGATTGGACAACTTTGAATTAAAGAATCATTTTACTTAGCAACTGTTTAACTTTAGTTTTTTTTATTTTGCTAAATTTAAATAGCTGCTTATTCAGCAATTTTGGTGATTCTTCATCATTACGATTGCCTTTATACTAAGGAAGACGGATGGAAGCTTTTTTTACTTTAAATTTTTTTACTTTTTTTTCAAGAAAATGATTTTTTGTTTTTAATAGTCTGATAATGAGTGGTTTAGGGTTATTATTTTTTTCTGAAATATTTGATTTTATTGTAGGATAGGTATTAGCTATTTGATTCTTTTAGCTGTTTAAATACCTATGACTCCTACTTTTTTTTGGAAGTTTTAGACCAATAAAAAAGTCTTCCTCAATTAAGAGAAAGACTTTTTCGGAAATTTTATTTGGTATCGACTATTCGTAGCTTCGTTAGTCTAGATTTTCTTTTCGGCTACAATGCTCTTGCCATTTTTGTTTAAACTTTTGCTTGTCATCATCCGTCATGTGTCTCCATTTCTTTTTCCATTTTCTACGATGATGCCCTCTCTTTTTTCCAAAGCCAAAACCATGTCTAATACTGCCGGTTAAAATACGGAACAACAGAAAAATACCTAAAGCTTCCCAGAAAGTGATCGGTTTAAATCCAGTCACCTTTGGCAATACGGCATTCCACAGTAGCATCACTACGGTTCCTACAAAGGCCATAAAAAGGATGCCCATACCAATAAATAGTAGGACTTTCAATGGATGAAAACGTCTTAGATAGGATTTTTTATTCTTATACATGGTTCCTATATTTTTTAATTAAATGCTTTTCCAAATTAAACACTTACTCATTTACCAAAAGGTAAAGGTCCTCTAACCTTTCCCTTAAATGCTGTACCGCATATCTTTTTCTGGAGATTAAAGTTTTAATATTCTCTCCCGTGCGATCTGCGATTTGCTGAAAAGTTTGATCTTCAATTTCATTCCAAATGAATACCTCTTTTTGCTTTTGCGGCAATTCATCTAAGGCAACAAACAATTGCTCCCAAAAAAGTTGCCGCAATTCTTCATCCTCTGGATTGGGAATCTCTGCCAATAAGGATTCTGCCAATTTGCTACTTCCTGCATCGTCCTGATTATTATAAAGTCCTTCCAAAGAATCTTCTTTTTTCTTTCGATAATTATCGGTTATCCGATTTCTCGCTACTTTAAATAACCAACCACTCATTTGCTCTATCGACTCTATCTCTACTACCTTACTCAATTGATACCACACTTCCTGCAAAATATCTTCCGCATCGGCATTATTCGGCACCCTATTGCGGATAAAACCGAATAAGCGATTGCTATAAGTCCGAACTACACTGCTGATATTACTTTCTTGGTTTTCTGCCATTGGGCTGATCTAACATCTACTTTTTTGATGTAAAAAAATAAGTACTACTAAAGAAGACGATCAAAGACTTAGTTTACTTTAAAATTTTCACATTTTTTTTAAAAAAGCGATTTTATTTTCGAAAGCCCTGTTTTTAGTGACTTTGTAAGATCATATTTCTGATGCTGTCTACTGTTTGTCAAATTATAACAAGAAAATCCAATTCAACCAATAAGCTCTTAAATAGAGATGAATTCGAACCTAAAAGCCTAGGGGAGAAGCTTGCAACTCTTCAAAAAAGAAACTGTCTTTCGAAGAAAACCTTATGTCAACTTTATTCAGGATACTATTTTTACTTTCCTTCTTTATTTCGTCTTGTCAATATCAAAAGAACCAAACTAATCCATCCATCAATGGGATATGGGAATCGCTTGGTTCTGGATGGGTTTTGCAGATACAAGATAGTTTGACCTATTCCTTTTATGATATTACCGCCATTTCTTGTTTGCCTAATCGAACAGGAAACTTGACAGAAATGTTGGAAGCTTTGCGTCTTAAAGAAGATACCCTTTCTCTTCTCCAAGGAATTACTACCTTTAAGTTCATTAGAACCGAGGAGGTGCCGAAACTTTGCCTAGCCACATTGGATGAAAAAAAAGCTGCCAATCCCGAGTATAATTTTGAGGTTTTTGCAGAAACAGTGAAAGAACATTATGCTTTTTTCGATCTAAATAAGATAAATTGGGAGGCACTGTATCAGGAGCAAAAAAGAAAAATAAATGAGAATACTACGGAGGCAGAACTCTATTTAATTATTGAGGAAACTTTAGAAAAATTAAAGGATAACCATGCTTTTTTGGAAGCAACGGATGATGTTTACCATGCTTTAGAGGAGTTGGAGAAAAAGGCGACGGCAGAAGGTCTGACAAATGAAGAGGAAATGGAAGCGTATGGAGATTTTCAAATAGCCCAAATGGTGGCCAAAAATCATCTACAAGAAGAAATGACAAAAGATTCCAAGTTGATCCAATGGGGTAAGATGAATAACGAAATTGGTTTTATTCAAATCAAAGCCATGTGGCTATATGCCGATCTTGATATTCCAGAAACATTGATAGACGAAGTCGGTTATGTAGACGCCTATGTTCAGACCTTCCACAAAATGTATGAAGGGGATTATGTTGAAAAAGAAGTAGCGAGTGTAAAGAAGGTAATGAACAAAGTGATGGCTGACCTTTCAGTCACTAAATCTATCGTGATTGATGTCAGATTTAATGGCGGTGGACAGGATGCGGTAAGCTACGAAATACTAAGTCGATTCGTTTCAAAAGATAGGCAAGTTGGCAGTCAAAAATTTAGATATGGAAAGCAATTTTCTCCTGTTCAAGCCTACCTTATAGAAGGCACACAAGATGGCTATTCGAATAATGTTTATGTACTCACTTCTCCTCAAACCGGAAGTGCTGCTGAATATTTTGCGATGGCGACGATCTCTCTACCAAACATTAAGCGGATTGGTTCGAGAACTGCTGGCGCTACTTCGACTACTTTAGACAAAACACTTCCAAATGCTTGGGCCTTTTCTATTTCCAATGAAATTTGTTTGGATAGGCAAGGGAGGAATTATGAGAATATAGGTATTCCGGTAAATTATGAACTAGATTATCCGAGCGATAGGCAAATTTTTTTTAGAAGTGTGGCCAATGATTTAGATAAAGACAAACGAGATATTCTAAAAGCCATTGAAGATTTGGAAGGAATTTAAAATCCTTTTCAATGGAAGAAATCGCTCCATTCTCCGCAATGGCAGCTTGCCAATAAATAATTGAAATCCAACGCTTAGAAGGACTACTTAAGTGCTTGTAAAAGTAATATCCAGAATTTAAGAAATGATTACAGAAACCAAAAGACTGATTCTCCAAGAAGCACTCCTCGCCGATGCTCCATTTTTTTACGAACTCCTCAATAGTGATACCTGGGGGAAATACATTGGGGATCGAGGAATTGCTACGGTCGCCGATGCAGAAGCTTATATTCAAAAATCATTGATCACCAGTTATCGTGAAAATGGTTTTGGGCTATGGAATATGGTCTTAAAAGAAGAGGGGACCGTTATTGGAATTTGTGGTTTGATCAATCGCCCGACTTTGGATCATCCTGATCTGGGTTTTGCTATTTTGCCAGCTTACGAAGGAAAGGGCTATACTTCAGAAGCGGCACAGGCGACCATGGATTATGCGCAAACGGTTTTGGGACTAAAGAAAATTCTAGGGATTACTTCTGAGGATAATTTGGGTTCACAAAGAGTCTTGGAAAAAGCGGGCTTAAAATTTATTGAACAAAAGAAACTCTCGGAAGAGGATGCAAAAGAAACATTGGTTTATGCATATGGATAATAGGAATAGCAAAGCTTTGACAAAATAGTAGCGCTTTAAAACTAATAATTAAAGTTTAGCAAACGAAAAGAAAAAATATCTCGCTATCTTTGCCACAGCAAAAGGCTATAATGCCTTGCTAGATAAGAACCAGCGCAAACATAAGATGATAAAACGACTATACCGTTTCCTCAATCCCAAATTTCAAAGTATATTTCTCGATTATAAGGTCGATTTCAAACCTAGATATGGGCATGGGAAAGCACCGCATGGAGATTTGTACAAAATCATAGATGCCCATCGGGAGACCTATGTGGATTTACTCCAAAAAGCATTGAAATACAAAGAAACCTTTTGGGAAATGGAAGACATGAAATTGGGAGGCGACCCCACCAAACCCTCTTGGAATAATGGTTTTCTCCCCGGTTTAGATATGATCACCATTTATACTTGCTTAGCCGAATTTCGACCTAAAAAATACATAGAAATTGGTTCGGGGAATTCTACCAAAGTTGCCTATAAAGCCAAACAGGAACAAGGTCTTGATACCCAAATAATCTCCATTGATCCCATGCCTCGTGCGGAAATAGATCAATTGGCAGATGAGGTCATTCGAATGCCTTTCGAAGACATTGATTACGATCTCGTCGAAGCACTGGAAGAAAACGATATCCTCTTTGTCAATAATTCGCATCGGATTTTGCCCAACTCCGATTCGATGGTTTTCTTTATGGAAGTTTTGCCCCGTTTAAAAAAGGGCGTCATCGTACAGCTCCATGATATTTACCTGCCTTACGATTATCCGCAGTTTATGTGCGAACGTTTTTATTCCGAACAATACGGACTCGCGATGTGCCTCCTCGCTAATCCTAAAAAATACCAAAGCATTCTTCCCAATTATTTTATCTCCGAAGACGAAGCGCTGAGCTATGAAATTGCTCCAGTCTGGGAGCATACCAATATGACGGGAGTCGAAAGACATGGTGGTTCTTTTTGGCTCCGGATTATGGAGTAGGGAAGGGCTTTTATAATCTTCCTTTATTTATCCAAGAACGTTATTTTTTAGCTACATTAGCAGATGGATTTATTTACAATCATTACTATTCTAGTTGTCGTCTCGGCGGTTTTCGCTTATCTCAACGAGCGCTTTGTCAAACTGCCATATACCATCGGGGCAATGGTCATCACCATTGCGATGAGTGCGCTACTCACCATTACCGGATGGGTCAATCCAGATTTGACCAATCCTTTGAAGGACTTGATTTCCCAAATAGATTTCAGTAAAGTTTTATTAGAAATATTATTGAGTTTCTTGCTTTTTGCGGGAGCTTTGCATACCAATTTTGATCAGCTCCGCGTCCAGCGTTGGCCGATTTTGGCTTTTGCGACTTTTGGGGTGATGGTATCTACTTTTTTGGTAGGTGGTTTGATGTATTATTTGTTGCCCTTGTTTGGTTTGAATATTGGTTTTATCAACTGCCTATTATTTGGAGCGCTGATTTCGCCAACTGATCCGATTGCGGTTTTGGGAATCCTCAAAAAAGTAGGCGTCCCCAAGAAATTGGAAACCAAGATCGTGGGAGAATCTTTGTTCAATGATGGTATCGGGGTCGTGGTTTTTTTGACCATTTTTGCGATTGCACAAGCGGGCTTGGAACATGTTACTTTTGGAGAGATTGGTTTGTTATTAGTCGAAGAAGTAGGGGGCGGGATCGCTCTGGGTTTTGGCCTTGGCTTTATGGCTTTTTACCTCATGAAAAGTATTGACGATTATAGCGTAGAAGTTTTGATTACTTTGGCCATTGTGATGGGTGGTTATTTGCTGGCGCAAAGCTTACATTTTTCAGGGCCTTTGGCAGTGGTCGTTGCGGGTCTGATCATTGGGCATGATACGGTAAGAGATACGTCGATGTCGGATATTACCGAACTCTATGTCGATAAATTTTGGGAAACGTTAGATGCTTTGCTCAATGGAATTTTATTTGTGCTGATTGGTTTAGAAATATTGGTTTTGCCTTTTGAGAAAGCTTACGTCTTTGCAGGCTTAGTCGCGATTCCGATTATCCTGATGGCTCGGTATGTCTCCTTGGGGATTCCTATTTTGACTTTTAGAAAGAAACTTGATTTTGTTCCGAATACCGGATTGATGATGACTTGGGGTGGTCTTCGCGGTGGTATTTCTATCGCTTTGGCACTGACGCTTACGCAGGCCATGGACCGAGATCCTTTTTTGATTATTACTTATCTGGTTGTTATTTTTAGCATCATCGTACAAGGCTTGAGTATCGGGAAAGTGGCCAATCGTTTGATCGGAGATCAAATGGGAGAGGAGCGTGCGGGAGGACATTAAGGCTCCAAGTTTAAAGCATTTCTAAAAAGATTCTAGTAGACCCTTTTTTTAAGCGCAGACCATAATAACTCAACGGGATGAAGTGCCTTCCGCTGGGTAGCATCTACAATCTGATGTCGACAACTGGTGCCAGCGGCAACAATAATACTCTTATTGGTCGCTTTTTTAATCGCAGGAAATAAAACCAAATTCCCCACTTCCATACTCACCTTAAAATGTTCTTTTTCATAGCCAAAAGAACCTGCCATCCCGCAACAGCCAGAAGGGATTAAAGAAATATGATGGTTTTGCGGAAGGGACAATATCCAAATAGCATCTTCAATCTCCCCCAATGATTTTTGATGGCAGTGGCCGTGGAGTAAAATCTGCCTTTCCTCTGTTGAAAAATCATCAACCGTAATTTTTCCTTTTTTAGCTTCCAGCGCTAAAAACTCCTCGATCATAAAACTATGCTGACTAATTTTTTTAGCAGATTCGATTAAAGGTTCGTCTACCAATCTGGGATATTCATCTCTAAAACTTAAAATAGCGGAAGGTTCTATCCCCAGTAAAGGCGTTTCTTCATGGATGAGGTCTTTGAAAATAGTTACATTTTCATTAGCCATCTTTTTCGCCCTGATCAACATGCCTTTTGAAATGGCAGCTCTTCCACTTTCAGGATGTTTTATTAATTGGACATCGTACCTTAAAGCCTGTAATAACTGAATCGCTTTTATACCTATTTCGGTATCATTCCAATTGGTAAATTCATCACAAAAAAGGAAGACCTTTCCATTTTTAGAGGCACTGGATTTATAATTCTTTTGATACCATTTTCGTAGGCTAACTCGATGAATAGTAGGGATAGATCTTTTAGGAGCAATTCCCAAAATCTTTTTGGCGATACCAGAGAAAAATGGATTGGACAAAAGAAAGTTATAGAGCCCCGGAAAGAGTCCCCCTAAGTTATTAAAGTCATTGATGTAAGCAAATGCTTTGGCTCGCAAGGGTACCCCATTGGTTTGATAATATTGATGTAGGAACTCTGCTTTTAGAGTGGACATATCGACATTGGAAGGACACTCAGAAGTACAGCCTTTACAGGATAAACACAAGTCCATTACCTCCTTGATTTCTTCGTGGTTAAACGGATTTTTTTGTTCACTCTTTGTTAAAAATTCTCGAAGGGTATTCGCCCGCGCTCGGGTTGTTTCTTTTTCATTTCGAGTCGCTTGATAACTTGGGCACATGGTGCCGCCAGACAAGGGCATCTTTCGACAGTCTCCTGAGCCATTGCATTTTTCTGCGGCCTGCAAAATGCCGCCCTGTTTAGAAAAATTAAAAACCGTATCAATCGTTTTGGTGGCAACATCCGGTTCGTAACGAAGCGAGGTGTTCATCTGTGGCGTGTCTACAATTTTATTGGGGTTAAAGACATTATTGGGATCCCAGGTCGTCTTTATTCTTTTGAATAATTTATAATTTTCTTCGCCCACCATCAGGGGGATAAAAGCGCCTCTTAATCGCCCATCGCCATGCTCTCCACTTAAAGAACCTTTATACTTTTTGACTAATTCTGCAGAGGCTTTACTGATCTTGAAAAAGTCTTCGACATCATCGGATTTTTTTAGATTTAAAATAGGTCGTAAATGCA
>CAYQRA010000284.1:0-8189 GCA_964419315.1 uncultured Saprospiraceae bacterium
AACCCTTTGAACCTAAACAATTATTTCAAAAAATCGTGAAATATGTCAATAGAAATAACGAAACAAATGAGTGATCAGTCTTATATCCACATCAACTTAGATTATATGGATATGATGTCGGATGGAGATGACAGCATGAAGAAAGTAATGTTGGAAATGTTACTGGAAGAACTTCCTATGGAATTAGAAAAGATGAATGCTTTGACTTCGGAAAGCAATTGGACAGAACTAGGTGCCGTAAGTCATAAGATGAAATCTACGCTTTCTTTTGTAGGAAATGAGGCTATGACTAATGCCAATAAAGATATTGAACTGATTTGCAAGAATAAAGAAGGTTTAGATACCATTCCTGGTTTGATCGCAGTGATCACAGAGAATGCGCCTAAAACTTTAGAGGAATTAAAAATGGAATTTGAAAGACTTTAAATCCACTTTCATAAAAAATAAATCACTCTGCCAATAAACGATTTACTCCCCTACTGTTTATTTTCATACAGATGATTTTTTCAATGGGTTATTGTTTTCCTCCAAATATTTTGCCCATGGCAGGAACAGAAAAGTTCCTGCATTGATTTTACCATTTTAATTTCTTTCTTTAAAGCCTATTCTTAACATTACTCTTGTCAACTTCCTTCTGCCTAATCGTGGAATGGAAGAAGAAAGCGATGTTTTCTGGAAATGAGGTCGCAAATAGATTCACGGAGCAAATATAAAATTGCTCCGTGAATCTACTATCTAGTGATTGGGCTTGCTCAAACCCTAAGCCCATTTCTTATTTCTTACCTTTCCTAAAAATTTTTAGCCTCCCTATCCCCCTTTGTAGATCTTATATAGTGGCAAATCCCTTTAAAATTCATCTTTTCCAGCTATAGATTGCCTTAGATCTCAATCCTCCCATTTTGTCCAACTACTTATTTCAATTTTTCTTTATATCTTTGTCTTCTATATTATTTTAGCCCATTGGGTAAAAGCGTAAAAGACATCCATGAAAATTCTGATTTGCGAAGACGAAGAAATAATGCTAACTGCTCTGGAATTCCGCTTGCGCAAGCAAGGACTAGAGGTTATTTTAGCCAAAGATGGTCAGGAAGCCAAAGACAAGATCAAAGCAGAAATGCCTGATTTGGTTGTCCTTGACGTAATGATGCCCCACGTAACGGGTCTTCAATTGATCAAATATGTCCGCCAAGATTTAAAAAGTGCTGTGCCTTTGGTCGTTATTTCTGCCTTAGAGCATGATGATACGGTATTAGAAGCTTTCCGTTTGGGGGCGACCGACTTTATCACTAAGCCATTCAAACCTAACGAGTTGATCCTTCGTATTCGTAGAATTTTTCAAGAAATGGAAGTCAAAGCAAAATAAGGGTTTTGATGACAATCGAAGCTTTACACAGTTAATGAAACCTCTTATTTTCTGTATCGCTATGCTTCAAGCCTATTTTTTTGGTGTTGGTACAGGATTAAATCTGTACTTAAATACTCGCAATGAAAAAACTTCTGCGTCTCCTTTCTCGCCTACTCTTCTTGATTTTTATCATCATCATTGGTTTTGTAGTGCTCAACTTCCTGCGCTTTTCTTCGCATCAGGTGAGTGTCGTTTCAGTGGAACCTTTAAAAATGGAGACCGCAATTATTGAAAGATTTGCGGAAGCGATTCGCATTCCTACCGTTTCTTATGAAGATCATATTGATACAGCGGCCTTCGAAACCTTTGTCGCATTCATCGACAGCAATTATAGTATAGTCCATAATAATTTAGAGCATTATAAAGTCAATGATTATAGTTTTGTTTATCGTTGGCCCGGAAAGAATCCAAAGTTGAAACCCATTCTATTGATGGCTCACACGGATGTCGTTCCGGTAGATTCCCTAAGTCAATCCAATTGGGAAGAAGCGCCTTTTAGTGGCTTGGTCAAAGATGGATTTATTTGGGGAAGAGGAGCTTTGGATGACAAGCATAATGTAATTGGTATTCTGGAAGCGGTACAACTCCTGCTACAAGAAAACTATCGACCTGATCGAACCTTGTACCTCGCTTTTGGTCACGATGAAGAGGTAGGGGGTGATTTTGGTGCTCAGGCGATTGCTCGACGGTTTTCGGAACAAGGACTTGAATTTGAGTATATCCTTGATGAAGGAATGTTGGTGATGGAAAATGCCTTACCGGGCTTAGCTGCACCAGTAACGCTACTAGGCATTGCAGAAAAAGGATATACGACGCTCAATGTATCCATTGCATTAGCAGATGGTGGTCACTCTTCGATGCCTCCGCAAGAAACCGCTATTGGAATTTTAAGCAAAGCACTTCACACTTTGGAGAAGCATCCATTCCCCGCACATATTGATGGAATTGCTGGACAGCTTTTTGATCATGTCGGCCCTGAAATGGATGTCTTGTATAAAACCATTTTTGCCAATCGTTGGCTCTTAGGCGGTATCCTAAAAAAACAATTGGCGAATGCGCCTAGCACCAATGCCATCATTCGTACCACAACGGCTCCGACCATTATCAATGCTGGGATCAAAGACAATGTTTTACCTACGCAGGCAGAAGCTCAGATCAATTTTAGAATTTTACCCGGAGAAACCGTCGAGTCTGTAATTGCACAAGTCCGTGCGACTATCGACGATGAGCGTATTATAGTGCGAGAACAAAATCCCAATTCTTCGAGTAATCCTTCTCAGGTATCCGATACAGAATCTTTTGGTTTTAGCGTTTTACAAAAATCCGCTTGCGAAATTTTCCCGGGCACCGTGGCCGCTCCAGCACTGATGATTGCGGCGACGGATAGTCGCCATTACCAAGCGCTGTCGGATAATATTTTTCGCTTTTCTCCAGTACAACTTCAGAAATCAGATTTAGCACGTATCCACGGAATCAATGAACGCATTAGTATCAACAATTATGGAAAGTTGATTAGTTTTTACCGGCAGTTGGTTCGGAATAGTTGCAATTAAGCAAATGCTTCGTTGAGCATTCTCTACTTTTTGCGGATAAAGAATTAGGATATTTCCATGGGAACCTCCATCAATAATACCTTGGCATTATTTTGTGCTTTTAAGGTAATTTTATTGGTATCCCAAACACCGAAGCCATCTCTTCTTTCCAATGCTTGACCGGCTATTTCGACTTCCCCTTCCAATACAAATGCGTATACCCCATTTTTCTTATCCTTGAGGGTATAAGTTTCTTCACTTCCGAGCTCAAATTCACCAAGGTGGAACCAAGAGTTTTGATGTACCCATACTCCTTCGTCGTTTGGGTCAGGTGATAAAATTTGTTGAAGTTTATTTTTTGCATTATCCGCACTCCAGGTAATTTGGTCATAGCGAGGTTTTACGTTTCTAGTATTTGGGAACATCCATATTTGCAGAAAACGTACTTCTTCCTCTTTATTTTTATTGTACTCGCTATGGAATACGCCAGTGCCTGCACTCATCACCTGTACATCCCCTTGCTTGATGACCGTTACATTTCCCATACTGTCTTTGTGTTCCAAATCGCCTTGCAAAGGAATGGAAACAATTTCCATATTGTCATGTCGGTGAGTATTGAATCCTTTTCCTCCGGCTACTACATCATCATTCAAAACTCGGAGAACCCCGAAATTCATTCTTTCTGAATTATTATAATTTGCAAAACTAAAAGTGTGGTGAGAGTTTAACCAACCATGATCAGCATGTCCTCGGGTGTTGGCTTTGTGTAAGGCTGAATTCATTGTATTCCTTTATTTTGTGTGTAGAAAATTTTTATTTCTTCTTTTACCTTTAGTCGACTTATTTTTTTCTAAATAACGATGGATCGCTTTTATAGATTTCTGAAATAATTCGCTAAGGTTTTCAGATTTATTTTGGAGAATAATATCATGTCCTGCAACTCCCAATCTAATGTTTGTAAGGTACATTTTTGGAGATTGACCTTCCGAGTTTATAAAGATTTCTGCGTATAATAAATCTTTAAACTTATCTTTGATCTTGTACATCTTCCACTTAACAAACCGCAAATATTTGTTACTTAGTCCAGCATTATTTCTAATTGTAATTTGCATTTTTATTTTTTTTATTCTAAAAAATGGGTGAATCCTTTGTGCTCGTGATCCACCCATTTAAAGGATAATTTCAATTTTTATTTTCTAAATACTTAAGTAATTCGCAAAAACAAAATATTTACTTGGGACTTATCCCAATTTCTGATTCCATGATCATGGGCAAACCTCCGTCCGTGATGATCACTTTAGCATTTGGGGATTTTGCTAATTCCTGAAAAGCTTCGATGGATTTGAATTGTAAAATTTTAGCATCTAACCCTTCCGCAATAATGAGCTGTGCATCTCGGATTCCAGCAGCTTCCACTCGCTTTTGCTCTGCTTCTCGCTGCGCTTGTTGGATGACAAATTCCATTTGTTGAGCCTGTTGCTCTGCCTCCAATTTTGCTTCGATCGCTGCCGCAAGTGTAGTAGGTAATTTGATACTTTTCAAAAGTACCGCTTCTACCTCTATCCCTTTTCCATCCATCAAAACCATCATTTGTTCTTTGATCGCTCTCTCGATAGTTGCCCTTTCCCCAGTGTGCATATCCTTTGCGTAAAAACGAGAAGTTACATCCGCTACTGCTGAGCGAAACACTGGAATAATAATGTTCCGTTCATAATCGGTTCCAATATCTCGGAGCATTTGAGGCACTTTGCTTCCATCAATATTATAAAGGATCGATACCTCGCTCTGAATCGTCAGCCCTTCTTTGGAAGGGATACTCAGATTCACTTCTAGGTTTTCCGTTTGAGTGGAAATCTTGATCACCTTTGAAACAAGTGGATTATACGTTTTAAGGCCGCTAGTATAAGGGTTATCAGCGTACTTCCCCAATTTTCTTTTCACACCGACTTCTCCTTCTTTAATGGTGACACAACTGGCGAATGTACAAAAAATGAAAAGACAGAATAATACTTTAAAAAAACTTAATACTCTCATGTGGTTTTATTTTTCAAATGTTTTTTAATAAATACTCTTAAAAAGGCATCTTTCTATTATTTAGCTATATACTTATTTTGATCTCTAAAAGGTCAGCGGCCTTATTCCTAATCGCTGCTAAGTTTCATCGAAAAACCTTTGAGATAGTTGCTGTGAATATTGAATTCTTGGACGAATTGTAAATTTTGTATAGTGACGTTTTTATCGGTTTATTTTGGCAATAATAGCATTACTATCATTTTTAAAAGTATAACACTTTTTTCAGAAAGATGTTCGCTAAAAAGTTCAAAAAAATACTATTTCTTCCATTTTTTTAATCCTCTCTTTAAGTCGCTTGACTTAAAACGCTCCAAGGAGAGTTCACAAAGCAATTATTAGAATTTTTCCTGGGAAGGATTCTGAAAAATCAAAATAATTTGGCCCCGTCACTTTAAGTTGAAAAATCGGAATTTTAGAGCTCCAAGTCCATCTATCCAAGCCCCTATTTTTGGATAGGTATTTGTCAATAAACTAATAAGTTCGTTCACACTCACTAGCAAGAATCTAGGCAAATAAATGTATCCATTCAAGAAAATTTATCAATTCATAGCATCCAGAGGAGTCTCTGAGCATGGGGTATTAGAGGATAAACTAACGAGTTCTCTAAATATACTTTCTGCCTTGACCGCATTGGGTTCTTTTTCAATTTTCCTATTCACCTTTTTTCTAAACGACGATATCATTTATATGACGGTTGCTCTGGGAGTAACCCTTACCTATCTCTTACTTCCCATTTTTCATCATTTCCACAAAATCCGTTTTGCTAAGATTTATTTCGCGGTAATGATACCTCTCTGGTATATGACAACCATAATATTCATAGGTGGTGTTTTTAGCCAAAGTATTGCTGCTGCCGCTACGATCATGATTACCTTTTTGATGTTTAGACAGGAAGTTTTTATTCGGAATGTATTTATCGTTTATAATCTATTCCTGTACGTTCTTCCGACTTTATACATTACGATCAACGAACCTATTTTTGGGGTTCGAGATTATCCGATTGATGAGCTTGTGGTTTTTCTTTTGTGTATCGGTTGGATCTCTATAGTGTTTCTTTATTACGAACAAGCTACTCAAAACCAAATAGAATCTTTGGAGGAAGTCAATAAGGAATTGAAGCAACAATCAATCGAATTGGAGCGATTCGCTTATATTGCTTCTCACGATTTAAAATCTCCTTTACGGAATATCAGTAGTTTTTTGAGTCTGATCAAAAGAAAGATTAAAAAAGAAGAATATCAAGACCTACAAGAGTATATTGAATATGCAGAGGTGGGGGCTTTACAAATGGGGGAATTAATCAAGGCGGTTTTGGAAATTACGACAGTAGATAAAGATAATAAAACGATGGAACGCTCCAATATCGACCTAAATGTTTGCCTAAAAAAAGTACTCCTTAATCTCAGCAAGGAGATTGAAGAAAAGCAGGTCGTCATTGAGTACGATGATTTACCGCATTACTTTTGCAATGAGACTCAATTCATAATGATCTTACAGAATATCATACAGAACGGCATTAAATACAATAATTCTACTCCTCCGATTATCAAAATCAGATCTAGAATAGAGCAGAAAAAGGTCGTAATTGAGATTGAGGATAATGGGATTGGTATAGAAAAAGAATTTCACGATCAAATTTTTGTTTTCTTTAAACGCCTACACACTTCGGATGAATACCTTGGTACCGGATTGGGGCTGGGTTTGGTCAAGAAATTAATTGAAAGGTATAATGGCCAAATCAGCGTCTCGTCTATCTTGGGAGAACGAACTGTTTTTCAGATTCAACTCCCCTTGAAAAACGCTAATGCGCTTGCGTCGAATGTGTATGCACAGGAAATGTACAATTAGGCTGGGGGTTTTTACCACACCAACACCCAAGCGTTTCCATTCTTCAATTTTCCTAGCTTGTAGAAGCCATCACCATCAGCCCAATCATCCTTAAACATTGGACTCCGGCACCTTTCTATCTTCAATATTCAGATAGCGTTCGATTTCTTGTTCCAAATATTTGGCTTTGGAAATAGTATTGACGGTCATCAATTTTTCATGCTTTTGACCTTCTAGTCCATTGACCAACATATGGATCGTAAAATACCCCGAGCCATCACCCGCCTGTTTCAAATACAATTGGTCAATGTCATTGGCCAAAAAGGTTTTATCTTTTTTGAAATTTTTAGGCCGAGATTTGATACTCAAAGTTCTATCATTTATTTCGATGTATGTTTTATTTTTAGAATAATTCATCGCTCGATAAGCAAAGATTAAAGACCCTAAAATAGATGCGATAGGATAGTAAATCGAAATTCCTTTATCAAAAAAAAACAGCAAAGAAAAAACAGCAAAGAATGGAAACAAACAAAGTCCATAAAGGTCTACGCCTTGCAAATGCTGCTGCACTGTAATATCTAATTCCTCTTTATAGTAAAATAAATCAATTCCTTCCGGTCGAAAGACTTCTTGCTTCATTTCCTTCTTGTTCGCCACACTTTCTAAGTCTTCTTCAATGGAAAAAATAACGTTGCAGCTCCCACATTTGGCAACAGAATTTTGTAGATTCAGATTATCCGCAGTCACTTGATCCCCACAAGAAGGACAGTGAATTTTTTTAAACACTTTCGGAAAGTCTTTGTTTAACTCTTTTAGTTCTAATTTTTCAATTTGCTTATACTGTTCTGCTGGTTCTTTTTTCATAAGTCTTTTTATTTTAATTGAAAGCCATATCTCCGCTTATTAATAGAAATATACTGAAATTCTTTTAAAATAAATAGCGGCAAATCTATCAGCCAACAGATATTGCTTAGTGCATATTTAAATTAAATCTTGAAAAAAAACCTTATTTTGTATTAATTTTTTAACAAAATCTAAACACACATGAAAAGAATAATTACAAGTTTGTTTATTTACGCGATTGCGGTTTCTTGCCTATCCGCCCAAAATGATGTCCCCTTTAATGCTGCGGAAAACTGGCTCGTCTTCATGAATGTTTCTGATCTTCCTGTGAATGGAGGAGCTTATCAATTTGGTTCTTTTTGGGAATTACCGAAGGCTAAGTCTACGCTGGATGTAACGGCCAATACCCTTACTTTACAACCCAACTTCAACACTTATGAGGAAAACCCAGCAGCCCCTTATTGGGTAGATCAAATGACCATGGAGGGCAACAAAACCATGGAAGCCCT
>CAYQRA010000285.1:0-8161 GCA_964419315.1 uncultured Saprospiraceae bacterium
TTGAAAACCAAGCACTTACAATAATTCTCAACCTCCATTTTAAAACAACTTCTATGTATAAATTAATATTTACTACCTTTTTTAGCTTGACTTTACTCCTATTATTGCCAGCCTGCGATACTGCCCAAAAAGCTAGTAAAACACCGGAGGAAATGCAGTCCATCAAGGATAAAGTAAACATTGATCCAATCTTCCAACTGGAGACGCCTCGCCATGATTTTGGGACTATAAAGTTAGGGGAAAAGCCTGCCTATACTTTTGTGTTTACCAATACCAGCAATAAAGATTTGGTGATAGAATTGGTATCGGGTTGCCATTGTACGAAAATCGATGCGCCAACCGGGAAGGTGTTTAAGCCAGGAGAAAAAGGAGCAATAAATATTATCTACGATAGTGAATTAGAGGATGGGCTAGGAGAGCATAATAAAACCTTGGATATTTTGCTGGAACAAGAAGATCCTCAAACAGGGTACCAAATTATCAAGGAGGCGAAGTTTAGAGTCATTATCGAAGAATAGAGAAAGAGCGCCGTATTTTTAAAGTCCAGGAAAAAAAGCATCTTGGAAATGTTGAATATCAAAAGTACTTTCGCTTTGATATAAGATGCTAATAATATCGAAACGAACTTCCCCTTCATGGTTTTTTTGATATTGGTATTCCACCGCCGCATGAGTGATCAGTCCAATTTTATGCTGATCTACCGCAAGTGCAATGTCCTCCAATTGACCACCCCTCCGAGTTTTAACTTCTACAAAAACGAGAATACCCTCCTTCTGCACAATCAAATCAATCTCCGCACGATGATGCCGCCAGTTGGTTTCCAAAATCTGATAATCTTCTCTTTCTAAATATTCTGCCGCTATTTTTTCTCCGAATTGTCCTAAGTCATTATGTGATGCCATTCGTTTTAGTTGAAAGAAAATAAGAATTCTGATAAAAATAGGACAGACTTTACGAAATATTAAAATTAACTCAGTAAAATTGTATCCGTTTTGCTATCGATTTGTAAGCAAAGGCTAAAGGTATTCCCAAAATTAAACTAATCGCATCATGTTAAATAGACAAAATCCACGTCAAACTACTGCTTGGGCAGCATTGGAAATTCATTTTCAAGAACTAAAAGAGGCTGCTATGAAAACGTTATTTCAAGAAGATCCTGACCGCTTCGAAAAGTTTTCGCTGCAAATAGAAGATATGTTAGTCGATTTCTCGAAAAACATTATCACTCGGGAAACCCTTGCATTATTGGTGAACCTCGCAAAAGAAACCCAACTTAAGGAAAGCATCGAAAAGATGTTTGGTGGAGAGAAAATAAATGAAACGGAGCAAAGAGCAGTCTTACATGTGGCCTTGCGAAATCTTTCTAATGATCCGATTTTGGTAGATGGTGTTGATGTCATGCCTAAGGTCAATCAGGTAATGAAACAAGTGGAAAGTTTTTCCAATAAAATCATCTCTGGTGACTGGAAAGGCTACACTGGAAAAGCGATTACGGATATTGTCAATATTGGAATCGGAGGTTCTGATCTTGGACCAGTGATGGTGACCGAGGCCCTTCGGCCTTATTGGCAACCCAATATAAATTTGCACTTTGTCTCTAATATTGATGGTACCCATATCTCTGAAACCTTTCGAAAGATTTCTCCCGAAACGACGCTGTTTATTATAGCTTCCAAATCATTTACGACCCAAGAAACGATGACCAATGCTTTCTCTGCTCGGCAGTGGTTTTTGGAAAATGGTGGAACGGAAGATGTGGTTGAAAAACACTTTGTCGCAGTGTCGACGAACGCCAAAGATGTGAAGAAATTTGGAATTGATACCGCTAATATGTTTGAATTCTGGGATTGGGTAGGAGGTCGTTTTTCTTTGTCTTCTGCCATTGGCTTGCCCATTGCATGTGCGATTGGATTCGAAAATTTTAAGGAATTACAAAGTGGATTACATACGATGGATCAACATTTTCGGAATACGCCATTCGAAAAAAATATTCCGGTACTGTTGGCATTGATTGGCGTATGGTACACCAATTTTTTTGGAGCAGAATCAGAAGCTATTTTACCTTACGACCAATACCTCCATCGCTTTGCCGCTTATTTCCAGCAAGGCAATATGGAAAGCAATGGAAAATCGGTAGATCGAGCAGGAGCTCCTATTGAATATGCCACTGGGCCGATCATCTGGGGAGAACCCGGCACCAATGGTCAGCACGCTTTTTATCAATTGATTCATCAAGGAACTCGGATGATTCCATGTGATTTTATTGCCACAGCGGTGAGTCATAACCCTTTAGGAAATCACCATCAGATTTTGCTCTCCAATTTCTTTGCTCAGACAGAAGCTTTGATGAAAGGAATGACGGCAGAAGAAGTTCGCGCGGATTTGGAAAAATCTGGGAAAAGCGAAAGTGAAATTGCTCCGCTTCTACCCTTTAAAGTTTTTACAGGCAATCGACCGACGAACTCTATTTTACTAAAAAAATTAAACCCTCAAACATTGGGTATGTTGATCTCGATGTATGAGCAGAAAATATTTACGCAAGGAGTGATTTGGAATATTTTCAGTTTTGACCAATGGGGAGTTCAGTTGGGGAAATTATTGGCGAATCAAATTTTACCAGAATTGAAAAGTGAGGAGCGCATTGATGCCCATGATGCTTCTACCAATGGTTTGATCAATGCTTATAAAGCGATGCGGTAGTTTACCTTTTTTCTTTGAGTTAGGTGAAAAATGAGTACTATGCCCAAGGCCAATATTTCCTTTCGGACGGCAAGTATTTCTGATTTAGCCCTTGTACTTCACTGGGACCAACAAGAGCATGTGATTGCTTCAGATCCTGATGAAGATTGGGATTGGGAATATGAATTGCAGCGTTGCCCGCCTTGGCGGGAGCAATTGGTAGCGATGCTAGATGATCGACCAATTGGTTTTGTACAAATCATCGACACAGCAGAAGAAGAAAGCCATTATTGGGAAGTCGTTCCTGCCAACCTTAGAGCCATTGATATTTGGATTGGTGAAAAGGAAGACCTTGGAAAAGGTTATGGCACTCAGATGATGCATTTGGCGCTTGATCGATGTTTTCGGAACCCAAATATTACGGCGGTATTGATTGACCCTTTGGAGACCAACAAAGACGCCATTCGTTTTTATGAACGATTGGGATTTCAGTTTATCGAAAAAAGAATCTTGGACACGAGCCCTTGTTTGGTTTATCAAATGAGTCGAGCAGATTGGTTGAAAAGGAAATAACTTAGAAGTAAAGGAAAAGAAATTGATTTTTTTGAAAATTTATTCTTTTAAGGAACGATTTAACAATGTGTTTGTGTTAAGAGTACATTGCTAACAAAATCCATCCTTATGAAACGTAATGACTTTTTGAAACTTACAGGCATTTCTGGTTTAGGAATTATCACTGGAATTCCATTGGTATATGGTAAGGAAGCTAAAACAGATTTTACCACCCATGTTGAATCTCGGGAGAATCTATGGCCATTACTTGGGCGTTTTGCCTTTGCGGTCGGTGCAGGTGTTGTATCCTCTTTAATTTCGGATTACCTTCGGACAGTCTGGAATGACTATGAGCTTCGAAATGGTATTGAAGCGGCAAATAGAAAAATGATCAACGAGGGTAGTTTTACAAATTTTTCTCAATCACAGGTGTCAAGTCATAGAGATAACATTGGGGAAACAATTGCTTATCAAGCAATTACTGCCGATGGAAGTAACGTCTGTGCCCCATTTTTTAATTTGCAAAGGAGCAAACACGCTCCTGTAGCCATGTTTGAAGGCCCTGCTCTTGCGGCTTTAACGCCAATTGCAGAAGGTTTGTTTACGTCTAAAAAAAATGCCGCAAATATGTTGCTACCTATACATGAAAGGACTGCTGCTGTTGGCGGTTTTAAAGAAGGTTTTTCTCGGCCTGCCGTTTATGTTTCCCGTGGTGGAATCGTCAGGATAAATTATCAAAGTGATGGACATGGATATGGAGAAGCTATAGTGGGAATATCTGATGGAGTAGATCGAGAAATTACTACCCAAAAAATACCAATATATTATAGCTAATACGAAATAATCCTAGCCTTGATAAATTTTCGAGGCTAGGATTATAAGGAGTAATTTAGTATTTCCTTTTGTGAAAAAATAAATCAAACAACAATTGGGGCGGATATACACTCCTCTGGAATCGCAAATGCTTTTACCAAATCACTAGATTGATAACGCAAGTCTTTACAGAGTTTATCGACCATTCTTCGAATAGCTTTTGTCTTGGCACCTTGCATATAACCTTGTTCGAGGTACCAGCCTTTGTGTTGCTCGATGGTATGCAAAGCATAAAGATCACAAAGTCTTTTTAAAGTATTTTGCAAATCGGGTGCAGCAGTTTTAATTTTTAAATGGAATTGTTCCAAGACCACTCGCTCCACATAAGCTTCTGCTAAATTGACCATGTGTACTTGACATCGCAAAAAGGCATCATAAGGATCTATTCTACGCCCTAGATAATTACGCATTCGCGAACTTACAGAATATAATAATTCTCTTTCTCTATAAGCAAAAGCCTCCAACTGAAAATCTGGGTCCAATAAATGTTCGGCATCGTTTCGCCGAGTTTGGAAAGGATTATTTCTTGTAACGGTATCTCCAACTTGACTGGTAATAAAACGAATCACCGCACGGAATCCCTCATCGTGAAATTCTTTTTTAAAATCGGAAAGTAGTCCTTTGGCAACCAATTGCATCAATACAGTATTGTCTCCTTCGAAAGTGGTGAAGATATCAGAATCTGCTTTAAGATCTGCAAAACGATTTTCGGCTAAATATCCTTTTCCTCCGCAAGCTTCGCGGCACTCTTGAATACTTGCAGTTGTAAACCAGGTAGCATAAGATTTTAGGCCAGCAGCCATTGTTTCGATCTCCCGAATATCTTCTTCAGTGCGATTGATATAGCGTTTGGTCAGGTGAAGCAACCCAAAGTGTAAGGCATAGGTCTTGGCTAGCAATGGCATCAGTCGCCTTTGATGCGTAGGGTAGTCTAGTAGTAGGGTCTCTGGTTCGCCAGACTTGGGTGCAAATTGGCGCCTTTTTAGTGCATAGCGAATCGCTATAGCCAAAGAAGTTTTGGTTGCACTTAATCCTGCCCTTGGTACACTAACTCGGCCACCAACTAAGGTTCCCAACATGGTGAAAAATCGGCGACTTGGATTTTCAATGGGACTAGAATACTCGCCTTGCTCATTGATATCTCCAAAACGATTGAGCAAATTTTGTCGAGGAACTTTTACTTGGTCAAACCATATTCTTCCATTGTCTACTCCATTTAAACCTACTTTATAACCACAGTCCTCCACTTTAATTCCAGGAAGGAGTTGGCCTGCTTTGTTTTTTAGTGGAACTAGAATTGCATGAACGCCGTGGTTTTTTCCATCAACAATAAGTTGAGCAAAAACAGAGGCCATGTGGCCATGTAAGGCATTGCCAATATATTCTTTACCATCTTCTGGACTTGGCGTATGGACGATGATTTGATCTGTTTTGGAATCATAGGTAGCGGTCGTTTGTAGGCCGCGAACATTAGATCCATGCCCGGTCTCCGTCATGGCAAAACACCCAGGGAGGTCGAGTGACCCAATATCGGTTAAATACTTATCGTGGTGATAGCTGGTTCCCAGCCAATAGACACTGCCTCCAAATAAACCAAACTGTACCCCAAATTTTATGGCAAGGCTAAGATCGTGGTAACCAATACTTTCAAAAACAGCAATATAGGCTCCCATGTCATCTTTACCGCCATTGGCTTCTGGAAAAGCGATTGCTCCCATGCCTTGTTTGGCCATTGCTTTGCATAGGTCTAAGATTTTTAGACGGTAGGCATCTTTGTCTCTAAGGTTGGGATGACTGAAGAAAGGATCTTTTAATAAGGTTTTGGTTTTATGGATCGTATCTGCAAAATCATCGTTGAGTAATTCGGTCATTTTGGCGATGTCAAATTGATCTGCCGCTTCGACTGATGCATCTACTGCTTGGGTCTGTTCGGGGCTTAGGAGATTTCGATAATTATCAATTCCTGATAAACCCAAAGCTTCTTCTACTTCTTTTAAAGCTTGGAAAGTTTCAGGAGCCGTCCACTTCAATTGATCTTCTTGTCCTGCACTTTTTTTGGCCATTTCGATACCGAGTTCTGCCAAGCATTTTTTCTTGTTTATTTTGGAGACCTTGCTTGTTTCTCGAATAAGACTTACCCAGTGTTTGAATAATTCGGGAGACGGTGGCGATTGTGGATCACTCCATTGATAAAGTAATTCTTTATCTGCTTTGTCTAAGAATGGAAGTTCATTAATCTTTTTACGAATGAGTTTTACTTCTGTTGGACTCAATACACTGTCGGACCAGCCAACATAATAAAGAGGCAGGAGACTCTGGACCCCCGGTGAAAATTGCTTGCTTATGGAAGGTGCTTGGCTCATAATGACTTATCTATATTTTTAAAGTAAACGTCTTTTAAAAAGCTTGGTTTAAATATACAGCTTTAGCTGCAAAGAGCAAAAGTAGAGGACTAGGCTTAATTTGGGGCAAACAAAAACCGGAGTTCAAATGAATGGACTCCGGCTTTGCAGTTTTGTTTTCTCGTATGTCTAATCCTCCTTGGGGGATTAACTGTGTAAAAAGGATGACCTTCCTGCTATAGGGCATGTGAAGATCCGAACAAACAAGCTTGCGCTTGTTATTTCTTAAGTTATAGTATTTTCAATGAGAGTACCTTATTTGACGGAAAGGTCAAATAGCTGCCTATAGGGCATTCTAATGGGTATGGTGTGGTGATGTTGGTTCTTAGGGCTTGTAGAAAAGAAAAAAAGGGGGGATTTCTTTTCTGCAATTGCCGTTTAGTGTATTCTGTTGTCAATTGGCCTTTAGAGCCTTTGCCTTTTTTGATCAATCACAGGCAAGCGTTATTTCATAATGCAAGGGACTATAATTTTATCGGCAATCAATATTAAGCAATGTGTTCATTACTTATATTACGAATTATTGCAAATTGAATGCCAAAAAGTGCTTGAATCTCAAGCTTTTAAAAATTTTATTTTAAATATATGTGTTTGGGTGTTAATGTTTGTTTCTGATAATCTGAGAGGTAGGCATAAAAAAGGCCATCTAAAAGATGACCTTTGATTGAGCGAATAAATATCTATTGGGGGGTAAAAGATAAATTGTCGACTCAAGTTCTTGTATGATAGCCTATTTTTGAATTTGAGTAGTGTTTGTTTGCTTCGTAGCAGTACTGAAATAGATAAGCTATCTAATATTGTCTAATATGATAAAAACAAATACTATACCAAAAAGTATAATTTGTTTATTTTCTTAATCTTTAAGGACCTGATATTTAGCGCTTCTAGTTGGATTGTAGCAAAATACATCAGTAGATGTTCCTAATTTTTTGTAAAAAAACGGCCACCAAGGGAAGGTGGCCGATTAAACAGACTATGAGAGAACCGCTATGAGAGGAATAATTCGTGTGTAGTTTTCAATATGTTGGGGTATTTCATCCTAACTTAGAAAAAAGGATAAAATCAAAAATTTAGCTTTGGGTAAATGACTTTGATCCGAGCAATGGATTATTTATCTAAGTAGCGCTAACCCAGGTCTTATTCGATTGAAGACAAAACCTCCATTTGAGTCTGTTTCTTATAAGACTGCTCCAATTGATCTGACCAATTGGCAATATCATCACGTTGGGGTCGAATTCCTGGAATAGAATAATCTGGTTGAGCAACATGTCGCAGGTCGGCATCCCATAATTCTGGATCAGGAATGGGATAATAAAAAACTGCAACTAGGAGTGCCAAGAAGGCAGCGAGAAGAAGGAGGTGTTTAGGCATTGTGTTTCATGAATTAGGAGGTAGAAAAAAGTCGAAGATGAAAAAATAATTATAAAGATTTGGGAAAGTTAATTTGGGTTTAATGGATACTTCTTTGCAAAGTCGAAACCATGGGATCAATTTTAAAAATGCTTCCACTTTTCGAAAAAACAGAGAAACAAAAAACCAAAAAGAAACAGACGGATGTTATAATTTATGGTTCTCTGACAAATCCCGTGTGTGAGTCAAGCAAAAAGAAGAACAAACGCTCCTTTTAGTCGCTTTTTGCTTCTTATTTTTGGTTG
>CAYQRA010000286.1:0-1506 GCA_964419315.1 uncultured Saprospiraceae bacterium
TATAGGCCATAATCATTCGGAAAATAAGCATCTGCTTTTACCGTATAAAGACCTCCATCTTCAGGGTAATTACCACGACCAGGCTTAAAGTTTGCAAGCAAACAACCTTTGGTATTTCGTAAGTAATAACCTCCCCAAGGATAAGGAGCTAGTTCGTGACCACCACGAGCGGCATATTCCCATTCGTGTTCTGTTGGCAATCTGAAGTCTTCAGAGTTTACGCCATTTCCTTCGTAAGAGTTCCAGAATTTGGTTCTCCAGTAAGAGAAGGCATTTGCCATTTTCCAGTCGATTCCGACAGTAGGATAATCGTCGAATGCTGGGTGCCAGAAGTAATTCCGGGTCATTGGCTCATTATAGGAGTAAGCAAAATCGCGTACCCAAACAAGCGTATCAGGATAAACCGACACTTTATCACGTTTGATGTGAGAAGTTCGGTTTCCCGTGGTACTGTGAGCGGCTGCTTGCCAATTGTACCATTCGTACTCATATTGTAGATTGCTAACGTCTAGCTCTCTTTTACCAGCAAACTTATCGTCTCCTTGGTAATACATGTCTTCGAGCTCTTCAGCAGTCCAGTCTAGTTCGTAATCCCAGATGATCCGGTCGTTGCCATCTTCATCTTGCTCAATGTCATCCATCATAACGTGAGCGATAGAATCCCGAACCCAGTATACAAACTGGCGGTATTCATTGTTGGTGATTTCAGTGTCATCCATATAAAAACCCTGAATAGAGATGGTTTTGGGTCTTTGGATAAACGTACTTGTGACATCTTGATCACTTGGACCAATATGTAAGGTTCCGGAAGGGATATAAACCATTCCATAAGGATTGATTCCTTTCCAGGTTGGACGATCGAATACACCGATCAATTGACCGTTTTGTCTAGTTCCACAAGATGACAGAATTACCATCATTACAAACAGAACGGATAGAATTTGAAGTAATTTTTTCATTTTAACACCCGAGTTTTCCTTCAGTTTAATTGATTCGCTTCGAAAAAAGCGAACGTAAATATAGCCTGTTTACAAAATATATCAAAAATTAATTTTTCCTTTTTTGTATTCCACTCCTCATCAAGTCGTTGACACCTTAACAACAACGACATAAAATTTGGTTATAGTATAATCAACCAAATATTTAGTCAGATCAGGGGGTTTTGAACTATTTAGTTCTTTGTGAGCTAAATATCACTCATAGCGGGGATTGTAAATAATTTTCGGTAACAATCCTTTGCCGATAGGTTTTCTGAGATTATAATTAATTAAAACCTCATGTGACCCTCTGCTAACAGTGTTTAAAGCTGACAATGTCCAGTCGTAGGAATAGGATAATGTGACTCTCTCATTCAATTTTAGACCAGCCAGAAAGGCTAATGCATCCACGGTTATTGAATTATATCCTCTAAACGAAGCTCCTACGAATATATTGTCATTATACTGAATAATAGTCGAAAAATGCGTTTCTGTCTGAGTCAAATCCGATTTTGCTAGAACCACCGGC
>CAYQRA010000286.1:1516-8158 GCA_964419315.1 uncultured Saprospiraceae bacterium
TATTTCGAAATTGAGCCCTAAAGTAAGAAAATAATTTCTATTATAAAGGATTTCTGAGCTTTGACCATCCAACAAATCTAATCTAATTTTGGGTTCGGTTAAGTTGTTAACAGAAATGCCAACATCTAATTTTGAGGTTTTATAGTACATTCCCAAATTAAAAGAAGGCACTAAAGCACTAACTACTCCTGCTGGGAGAAGTCCATCATTGTGCTCCGAATAAACCCCATCAATAAACGTGCCTTCTGGGGTTCTAAGTCTACTTCCATCCAAAGATTTTTGTATTATTCCACCTTCCACTCCTATCGCCAATCTTCCACGGCTCATTGGCAACCAATAGCTGTAAGCAAGACTAGCAGATGTATTTCGTTGAGCACCAGCCAAATCATTTTCAATATTTATTCCACCGGCCCCACCTAAAAAGTATAAAGGCATATGGGCATTAACTTGTTGACTTTCCGGTGCTCCTGGTAGATTTAGCCATTGATTCCTATATACCCCGGTAGCACTTAAAGAGTTATCCATCCCAGCATAGGCTGGATTGAACGCAAATTTATTGAGCATATATTGAGTATACTGAGCTGCTTGCTGCGCAGCAAGTAAACCAGAAAACAACATAAAAATTACCAAGGTAAAAACTCGAACCATAGATTAGTTTGTCTTTAGGAGAATGAAATCAAACAACATCTCATCAGAACGGGAATGAAAGAAGCCACAAGAGTAGACTAAACGCGGCTACAAACATAACTCAATAATACAAGATTAATTGTTCTAATTCAAGAAGGTTTATGACTGGTTTTTGACAAGTATAGCATTGTATTACATATATATACGTATCTTTTTCAATTGGTTTACTTTTCAGCACAAGAAATTATTCCTTTTTTTTGTGACGATCTGTGAACGTCTATATTCTTTGAAAAAATACTTCTGAAAAGTCTTTATAGAAGGAGACTAAACTTAAGAGATTGAGCAAAAGTAAGAACCAAGATGGTTTTAGTCAACAAATGAAAAGTAGTGAATTTGGAATCTCTAGAGATTAAACTCTATTTCCAAACCATCATAAGCCAAACTCACATTAGCAGGCAATTGTTTATTAATTTTAGCATTTAGTCCCATATGATGACTAATATGGGTAAAATAAGTATGCTCCGCGTCAAGTTGTTTGGCCAAAGCCAAGGCCTCTTCCAAATTAAGATGGGCATAATGGCTATTGTGGTGGAGGGCATTAAGCACCAAATATTTGGTGCCAGCAATCATGGCGAGACTTTCCTCTGATATGGTTTTAGCATCCGTGATGTAGGTAAATTCACCAAACCGAAATCCAAGTACTGGAAGGCGACCATGAATCACCTCAATAGGCAAGATCGATATGCCTCCTACTTCAAAAGGCTTTGCATGTTCAATCGTATGCAGTTGAAGGCGTGGAATACCCGGATAATTGCTGCTAAAAATATAATCAAATCGTTCTCTCAGTTGGTTCTGAACGGGAACAGTGGCATAAATCGGCATATCTTTTTTGGACCGAAAGTTAAAAGGACGTACATCATCCAATCCAATAACATGATCATTATGTTCATGGGTTATCAAAACAGCTTCTAGTTCTGTTATTCCCACGCGAAGCATTTGTTGGCGAAAATCTGGCCCAATATCCACGGCTAGATTGATATTTTGATGGCTTAGTAAGATAGCTGGGCGTAGACGATTATCCTTGACATCCGTAGAGGTACAGACTTCGCAGTCGCAACCAATAATGGGTACTCCTTGAGAAGTACCAGTACCAAGGAATGTAACTTTCAAATTAAGCTTTGTTTTCTTCTACCGCAAGAGATTCGGTTTCTTCTTTATGGAGTGCTTCTTTTTCTTTCCCTTCTTTACTTTCCGCAGAAGTCAGGAGTAATTTTTTTAAAAAATCGCTAGATTTATCAGATAACGCATCTTCTTCGATGGTGAATCCACTAAGGATATCTGCCAAACAATTGATTCTGGCTTCTACTTCAAAGTATCGGTTGATCACCACCTTTTTCTGGCTCTCCACCAAACAGTAACCAGATTGAAAGTTACCTTTACCATAGATGATCTCATAATCAAGTTCATCAAACAAATCTTCTACTTTCTTTAGGGTATGTTTTGTAAACTTCATAAGTTTGGTTTGATATTCAGATGGTACAAATATCGCAAAAAGCAATGTATATTCGCAATATGTTTGACAACCTTCTTTGTTTTTCTGGAAAGTAAGCCAAAATATGCCTTGACTTAAGGCGTTGATAAGTAAATGCTTTAAGCAGTTTCAAAGAACTTCGACATAAGCATTTGACATTCCAAACACTCGTACTAATAAAAAGCTTAATTGACAATGAATAATACTATTTACCATAATATCTTAAAAACAAGTTTATTTCTTTTGATTTTCTACATTAGCGGGGAAATCAATGCTCAAGAAAGACGATTCAACGCAGGAATCGTAGCAGGCTTTACGGCTGCCCAATTGAATGGCGACCAAAGTGCTGGGTATAATAAAGTCGGCCTTACCGGAGGAATTAAAGGTATTATCTACTTAAATGATAGATGGAATTTAAATACCGAATTTCTTTTCTCTCAACGGGGAAGCAGATATCCTACAGGCATCAATAATCCTTCGCCCGGAGCACCTTTCAATATCACGACCAATTATGTGGACATTCCCGTTTATGCGACCATAGGCGATTGGCTATCGGAAGATGAGACTTATTATCGAATCAGCCTTGATCTCGGGGCCGCCTACGGACGCTTGATTAGTAGCAAGGTCACTGATACTCCTTTTGACAATAATGTGGATCTTTTTCAAAAAAGTGATCTCTATATTTTGGCAGGAGTTCGATACATGGCCAACCGTAATATTGCTTTTTATTTTCGCTATAATAGATCTTTGGTCTTTCTTTTTGACCGACAAAAAACGCCACAACTCAATCAAGATTCCTTATTGAGTCACTTCCTAAGCGTTCGGGCAGAGTATTTGTTTTGAATACCTTCAAATCGTTTTCTATTTGATTTTTTTGTTGATCGGATTAAAGGCCTTAAGTGCCTTCAGTAATCAAAATAATATCTATGCTAAAGTTTACCTACTCTTTACTCTTTTTACTTTGCTTGACCGCTTGTGGTTCTAATGATGCCGCAAACCAAAATACTACGCCTCCCAAAACGGCTACCACTGCTGCTCCCGCAGCTGAGATTCTATATCCAAGTATTAGCATTGAAGAAATGCAAAACATGTGGAATAACACGACTTCCATCGACTATTTGTTTTACGAATTGCCAATGAGTATGAATATGGTGGAAAGACCAGCCATCGAAAGTACTTTACGACAGATTTCGGACAAACCTGCCAAGATCAGTCCTTCTTGTAAAGCAATGGGTAGAGTCTTTTTTCAAAATAATGGAGAAGCACTTGCAGAAGCTGATTTTTACTTCACTCCTAAGTGTACCTATTTTATTTTTATGGAAAATCAAAAGCCCGTAAAATCTAATCAGATGACGACAGAAGGGATTGAGTTTTTCCGAAACATCATCAATTCTTCTACCCAACAGAAGTAAGCACATGCAAAAGCTGGCCGTTATTGATTTGGGAACCAACACTTTTCATCTGCTGATTGTGGAAGCTCAAAAGGAAAAACCATTTGAAGAACTTTTCCGACAGAGTACTTTCGTACAGTTGGCCGAAAATGGAATCCACAAAATTGGAACAGCTCCCTTTCAAAGGGGAATAGCCTGCCTAGAAAAGTACCGCAAGATCCTAGAAGAATACGAGGTAGAAAATTTAAAAATTTTCGGTACTGCGGCATTGCGCACCGCTAGTAATGGTACGGACTTTATCGATCAGGTAAAAAGACGCTGCGATTTTGACATCCAATTAATTCCCGGTGAAGAGGAAGCTCGCCTCATCCATCAAGGTGTTATACAGGCCGTCCCTTTTGGTCTCGAAAAAAATTTGATCATCGATATTGGCGGAGGAAGCGTTGAACTTATCATTGCGGATAAAAACCAAGTCTACTGGGCACAAAGCTTTCCGATTGGAGTCGCCGTTTTGTACCGCGACTGGCAAAACAGTGATCCAATCAATCCTGCAAATATCAAGTTGATCCAACAATTTTTCGAGCAAGAACTCAAACCACTTCTCCAAGTATTAGAAAAACACCAGACCCCCAATATCGTCGGAGCTTCCGGCGCCTTTGATGTCCTTCAATACTTTCTACAAGCCGACATTAAAGAAGCTAATCATTCTATTATTCCCGTCCAAAACTTCCCTCCCTTCTTCAAAAAAGTTTTACAAAAATCACTTGACCAAAGATTCCAAATGGAAGGCTTACCGAGCGAAAAAGCCGAGATGATTATTGTCGCGCTACTACTCATTGATTTTATCTTAGAAAAAACTCAAGCCAAAAACATTCTCGTATCTAGCTATGCGATGAAAGAAGGCATACTCTCCGAGATGCTAAACTAAATTTTTAGACTAGCCTAAAAATTGGTTTTGTTTCCACAAAAAATTCCTTATTTTTGTTGTAAGTGGGGGACGGAATTATTTAGTCCCATCGCTTAATCCAAATATCAATAGCAAAGATTTATGCAGGAATTAATGGAAGCATTTCAACAAGAGTGGGCGATTCGTGCCTTAATTGCCTCTTCTATGGTTGGGATTATGTGCGGTGCATTAGGATGCTTTATTGTATTGCGTAACATGGCACTGATCGGCGATGCCTTAGCACACGCCATCCTACCGGGAGTAGTCATTGCCTTTATTTTAGTGGGTTACAGCACCTTAGGTTTTTTTACTGGAGCAGTATTGGCTGGACTGACGACCGCGATTGGGATTACTTGGATTCAGCAAAATGTAAAAACGAAGAATGATGCCGCAATTGGCATTGTCTTTACTGCCATGTTTTCCATCGGCGTTATTGGCATTTCCTATATTAGTCATAATGAAGGGGTTCATCTTGATCTAAAGGATTTTTTGTTTGGAAACACTTTGGGCGTTTATAATGAAGACTTGGTTTTAACTGCCGCTATTTGTCTTTATGTACTGATTAGTTTGTGGTTGTTTTATCGCTACCTTTTGGTTTCTACTTTTCAGGCAGTGATTGCAGAAACGATGGGGATCTCCGTAAGTGTAATTCATTACTTTTTGATGCTTCTTTTATCTTTTGCCGTCGTTGCTTCGCTACAAACTGTTGGAGTAATCCAAGTGGTAGCGATGCTGATTACTCCAGCATCCACGGCTTTATTATTGTCCAATCGCTTGAAATGGGTGATTTTTATTGCCTCGGTAGTGGGGCTAATTTCTGCGGTTTTGGGACTCTTACTCGCTATTGTTTTTTCTACCACTCCTGGTCCTGCGATGGCCGTGACGGCTACTTTTATTTATCTTTTAGCTGTATTCTTTTCTCCGCAAAAAGGATTGGTTTTTCGATTTTTCCAGAAAAGAAAATTACGCAATCGCATCCAATTAGAAGACACTTTAAAACAAGCACATCGCCTTGCTCAAAAAGAAACGTTGACGCTTACTGCATTGAGGTCGCGACTGGGTTTTAGCAAAAGTATTTTTAATCAACATTTGCAAACCCTCAAGAATAAGTCTTGGGTGCAAGGTACTGGAGAATCTCTTCAATTAACGACTCTTGGAGATCAAGAAGCGACTAGATTGGTGCGAGCGCATCGCTTATGGGAAACTTATTTGGTTAGAAAAATGGGATTGACAGAAGAGCAAATCCATGAAGACGCAGAGAAGTACGAACATTTACTTTCTGACGAACTACTCGATGAAGTAGATCGTACCCTTGGTTTTCCTCCGCTTGATCCGCATGGCTCCCCTATTCCATTGAAGGGGCCAGTTCCTGATTTCCCGCTTAATAGTCTGCAAAAAAACCAACAGGCTTGTATCGCAGAAGATCAGATCGACGAACACGTCAGCACCCAACTTTGGCAACACAGCCTATTGCCGGGTACTCCTTTTATCATGCAGGAGATGAAGGGAGATTCTGTTGAGCTATTATTAGCAGATCGCTTGATAAAAATACCTAACCATTTAGCTCGTCGAGTTAATGTGGCCAATATCTCTAATGACTAAATAAGGTAGTCTAGGTTTTACTCCTCTTCTTCTTTTTTACCCATTTGATTATTTGAATTCAAACCGTGAAACAGTTCATTCAAACGATACATCTCGTCGAGGGTATCATCTAGATAAATATCAAAGTCAGGCATTCTCCTAAGGTGCTTACGGATGCGGTGGTAAAAAGCTTGCTTGAGTTTCTGGTGTTCGTTTTCCATCATCAAGATGACCTCCTGCTTATTTTCCGTATTGTATACACTGAGATAGATTTTGGCTAATTTAAGATCCGGCGCCATTACGACATTCGTCACCGTCACCAATACTTGTGAACCGTAAATATAGGATCCTTCTTGCTGCAACATGGTACTAAAGTGCCTTCTTACTATTTCCGACACTTGCTTTTGTCTTTTCGATTCCATCGATATTTTTTTTAGACCCGGCCAATAAGTTGATACTTATATCCCCAGGTTTTGAACTGCAAAGGTATTAAATACATTCTAAGTACATCGTAAAATAAATTCTGTCCGTTTCTGAGGATGCCTTTTTTCTCTACTCTTCGTCCT
>CAYQRA010000287.1:0-8141 GCA_964419315.1 uncultured Saprospiraceae bacterium
TTCTTGGTCTCATGTACCAATTTCATTTCTTCTTTGGTATAATCATTATCTAGGAAAATATCACAATGAGGCAAACAATTATCAAAAATAGGGTGAGGATATGCCATCTCCCCTTCTGCTTGTTTGCTTCCCTTTTTTTCTGCTTCGTATTGGCGTACCGCTTTTACTCCTGTTCCTGTAATGGATTGGTAGGTACTGATTACCAAGCGTTTAATTTGGTATTTGTCTTGCAGAGGCTTGAGTGCCACTACCATCTGAATGGTGGAACAGTTTGGATTCGCAATGATCTTATCTGCTGCGGTTAGTGCTGCGGCATTAACTTCAGGAACAATCAATTTCTTGGTGGGATCCATTCTCCATGCGGAAGAATTGTCGATCACGGTACTTCCTACTGCTGCAAATTTGGGAGCCCATTCTAGCGAGACAGAACCTCCTGCAGAAAATATCGCGATATCGGGTTGCGAATCAACGGCAGTTTGCAAACCAATTACCTTATGGGTCTTGCCATTAAATTCGATCTCCTTTCCTACGGATCGCTCAGACGCTACCGGGAGAAACGCTGTGATTGGAAAATTTCTTTCTTTTAAAACTTCACACATAACGGTGCCTACTAAACCAGTAACACCAACGACAGCAACTTTCATCAAATATTTTTTTTCGGATTACAAAATTTAGCCCCAAAGGTCGCATTATTAAATATTCGATGCAAGGCCGAAAAGGACTATTTTATCTTTATCCTAATATTAAATCCTTCTTTAGTCTCTTAAAACGTCTTTTTTCTTAGTATTTTTGAAGGATTGAAACGCCCATGATTTTATTTAATTATAGATTCGCACAAGAGAATGATTATTTAATCACGGTAAGCCTACCTGATCGGTAGGTAGGTATCACATGACCATCATTTAAACTAAAGTAGACATATGAAATTTCGATTGTCCCTCTTATTCCTGATTTGTCTATCATTTTCTGCTTTTGGCCAATTCACGGATGACTTCTCCAGTGGTATGATAAATACGACGGTCTGGTCTGGAGATTTAGAAAACTTCACGGTAAATAGTAATCAAGAACTACAATTGCTAGATACGGCCACCGTACTTCCTAGTTCTCAGATTTTCACAGCGGTCAATACAGGTGATAGCACCAATTGGGAATTTTATTATAAACAGGATTTTTCTGCCTCCACTAGCAACTTTAGTAAAATTTATTTGGCGTCCAGTGCTGCGGATCTCAACGGTGACCTAAATGGCTATTTTATAAAACTCGGAGGTATTTCTGGTGATGCCGATCGTATCGAATTGTACCGACAAACTGACTCGGATACAGAACTGTTGATTAGTGGCCAAGATAGTATGCTTGCAAAGGAGCCTTCTGAGGGGAGAATCCGAGTAAGTAGGAATAATGATGGTCTCTGGACTTTAATGGCCGACTATACCGGAGGTAATAGTTTTGAGATTCAGGGTACTGCAATGGATGACACCCACCGCTTTGGAAGCTATTTTGGGATAGTCTGTAAATACACCTCTAGCCGGTTCGACAAATTCTCTTTTGATGATATTTCTATCGACCCATTATTTGTAGATAACATCCCTCCGATCGTAGATCGTCTGACCGCACTAGATGAATTACATATCCATTTACTTTTCAATGAACCAGTCGACAAAACTAGTGCAGAGTTAGCGAGCAATTACGTATTGAATCCCAGTATTGGAATTGCCATGGCAGTACAAGACCCCGTCAACGAGGCGGCCGTACTACTCACTTTGAGCGCTCCCCTAATCAGCGAAGAAAACTATGACCTTGAAGTCAAAAACATAAAAGATAAATCTAATAATGCCCAAGCAAGTCAAGTCCTTTCTTTTATTTTTTTAAAGGAGGAAGGAGCCGAACCCTATGATATTTTAATCAATGAGATTCATGCCGACCCGGAACCAGCAATCGGTTTGCCAAGCTCGGAGTATCTAGAGCTTTACAACAAAAGTGATAAAATCATCAACCTAAGAGATTTTAGTTTAGCCGACAATAATGCCGAAATCGTTTTGCCCGAAAAATTATTATTCCCCAAGGAATATCTGATTGTCTACAAAACGGGGAATGCCGATTTCTCTGCTTTCGGAGATAGTCTTCCACTTCCAGATTTTTTTACCTTAGGCAACAGTTTTGACGACCTCGTTTTATACAACCCAGATGGTGATATTATTCACTCTGTATTCTATCAAAAATCTTGGTATGGCGATAGCGATAAGTCGGACGGAGGTTTTTCTTTAGAATTGATCAATCCACGCGACCCATGTACTTTTCGCAACAACTGGATCGCTTCTACCAGCCCGGTAGGGGGTACCCCCGGTCAGCAAAATGCAGTCCTTGAAGAATCTAGTAATCTAGATGACTTAGATGTATTATTGGTCTATCCCCTTTTTGGAGCAACAGAAATCGAAGTTACTTTTAATAAATCGCTCGACCTCACCAATGCAACAGACCTCAATAATTATGAGATAGAAGGTCTTAGCATTCTCAAAGCAGAAGTTCAGCCCCAATTATTCAATCGAGTGATACTTACCTTGGCTGACCAATTGCTTCCACAAACTATTTATACTTTAGAAATCAAAACGAGTTTAAGCGACTGTAAAGGCAGTCCCGTTTCGGAAGAAATTATTGCACCTTTTGGTTTACCAGAAGTCTATGATCCTTTAGATATCGTCATCAATGAAGTATTGTTTAATCCACAGACAGGTGGAGTAGATTTTGTAGAACTCTATAATCGATCCGAAAAAATAATAGACATTTCTAATTTACTCATTGCCAATCGAGATACCAATAAGCAGATCGACAAGGTGGTACCGGTCTCCAATAATTTTCTATTATTGCCTGATCAATACGTGGTACTTACCAGCGATCCAGAAGACATCAAAAGTCGATACGATGTGGAAAATCCAAAAGCCATGGTTAGCGTCGACCTACCGACTTACCCAGATAAAGAAGGAACCGTAGTTCTTTATTATACGAAAGGAGCACAAAGCATTTTCATCGACGAATTTAGCTACCAACAAGATTATCATAATCCTTTATTGGATGTAAAAGATGGTTCTTCTCTCGAACGAATTTCTCCAGAAAATCTTACTCAAGATCCTGACAATTGGCATACCGCAGCAGCTAGTGCAGGTTTGGCCACTCCTACTTATCTCAATTCTCAATATAGCGTAGAAGTTGCGAATGGAACGGAGCTCATTATTCTTCCTTACACCACCTTTTCACCAGACAGTGATGGATTTCGAGATTTCCTTTCTATCCAATACCAAACTCCTCAAAGTGGATTTCTAGCCAATGTCAAAATCTTTGATACCAAAGGTCGAGAAGTCCAAACGCTGACTCGCAATGAACTATTGGGTACCAATGGTATTCTACAGTGGGATGGTACCACCGCTGAAGGGCGTAAAGCTAGGATAGGCATTTATCTACTTTGGATAGAATTGTTTCATCCAGACGGACAAGTAGAAAGTTTCCGAAAGAATTGTGTTTTGGCTGGGCAGTTAAACTAGGTGACCAGTTAAAAAAATGCAGTCTAAATAACGCTAAACAAATAAGTCCGACGTTTTTCATTTAACTTAAACCCCTGACTGCTGCGACGAAGCATCAGCATAAGGCGCCGAGTTAATTGAAAAGGAGGTGGTTTTGAGCCCATCTGTCCAAGCCGGATAGGCTAAATGAAAAACCTGCTTGCCGGCAAAAGGCAGGCTTAGAAGAGGACTTCGTTAAACAGCACTAAAGAACAGGCCAATAGCCTGTTCGCCAGAATAATTTCTCTGCTTTAAGCATTTCGATTATCTTTGCCCTAGTTATGGTAGCCAAAATTTTAGATATCCGCTCTGTCCAAATTATCCTAAGTATTCTTATTGTACTCGGGATGATCTTCTGTATTTTCACTCCAAATTATTATTTATTCAAAATGGGAGCTCGCTTTGCAGGGCAAATCATGTTATTTTACTTGGCGCTCGGTATCACTTTTCTAATATTAAACCAACCTAGGTTGATGTTTACTAGTCTCGCATGCTGTGCAGGACTTTGTATTTTTTTAAAACAATCTTCCAACTCAGACTTGAAACATCCAATACCAACTGATGAGTTGAGTATTAAGGTTGCCCATTTCAATGTTTCAGCGAGTGATGAAGATTACGAGAGTACGGTACAAGCCATGCTCCAAGCCGATGCAGATCTGATCTCTATCCAAGAGTTGACCCCAGACTGGCAATATGCCTTAAATGAAATTCTTACCGATAAATATCCTTATTCTTCCTCTGTCGTTCGATTTGATCCTTTTGGTTTAGCCGTGTATTCTAAGCATCCAATTGTCCAGCTAGACACTTTCTATTTTGAAGAAATCCCCAATTATAGTGGGATGATCAAAATCAAAGATTCGAATCATCAATTCAAATTTGTCTGTGGACACACCACTCCTCCTTTGTATAGTTTGGCTTATGAAAAGATGAAAAACCACATCAAGGTTTTGGCCAAAAGAGCAGAACAGGGTTCTGTTCCGGTCATTACCATTGGCAATTTTCATGCACCACCTTGGTGGGCCGAAATCCAAGACCTTAGAGCCACTGCTCAACTCGCAGATAGTCGGAGAAGCGCCGCTTATGGTATTTCAGAAATTTTCCAAAGCCCTGGAGATTACATTTTCTATAATCGAGGTTTTAGTTGTTTGAATTTTGAAAATATTTTTACTCCAAAATCCAGTCACTTGGGTATTCAAGGGCGCTACCAATTTAAACGCAATGTTGAAAAAGCGAATTGATAGTTTTCGATATGCTTTCGAAGGTTTATTCGATCTTCTTCGCTCGGAGGTCAACGCTTGGATTCACCTAGCCGCAGCCTGCTTCGCGACCGCAGCTGGTTTCTATTTTTCTATCTCTACGACCGAATGGTGCTTTGTGATCTTTGCCATTGTATTGGTATTGAGTGCCGAGGCATTTAACACTGCTTTAGAACACCTCACCAACTTGGTTTCGCCGGATTATCACCTCTTGGCCAAACGCACTAAAGATGTGGCCGCCGCCGCTGTCTTGCTGGTTGCTTTTGGTGCAGCTATCGTTGGCTTTATTATTTTTGCCCCTAAATTTGCCAAGCTCTGGGGCTTTTAAAGACCCCGCAAGCTAAAATTATTTTGATTTCTTTAACGTTTGTCACAATATTTCTTTCCCTCCAAACGTATAAACTGCATTCTTCATTGAGTTAAACGATCTACTCCGTATCGCAAAAAAATTCTACTAAAGTAAATGGTTCTTTGGCTTTTCCATCTCAGAATCTCGTGCCAAAGGCATGGGAAATTCATGGAGGAAAATACCTTTTTGTTTTAGTTTGCGATCATTCGGAAAACGGAGTTTAATGAAATCCATCTCCTTTATTAAATTCAAAATCTGCCCAACACCTAGGCTGATTTTTCCCTTCCCTATACGATTGCTTCTCATTCTTTAATGGCGTTTCTTCCATTTCTTAAGACTCGTCCTTGTTTCTATTTATACCTCTCTGAAAAAGCAAAGGCTTGGTGTTGCGTTTAAATTATCCCCTTAAACTTGCAACTCTTAACAGAACAGGCACAGAATTAGATAAGTAATAAGGGAATAGTCAAAAAATTCATTCCTCTTTCTCTGAAGTCAAAATAAAAAGTATCAAAAAACTGACTTATCAGAAAAAATGAACCTACACCATTCACTGATTTGAAATATATTCTCAAAAGCCCATAAAACCCAAAGCAACATTTCATCAATAATTAAATGAGTTACCCATGGATTGTAAAAAATTCTTTTGTTGTTTACTAGTTTTAATTCCTTGGCTTTCCCAAGCACAAGAACAGTTAGGCCTGCGTTATGACAATTATTCTGGTATTAATAGTGTCGTTCTCAATCCTGCTAATAATATCACTAGCAAGTTTACTTGGGATATCAATCTGGTCGAAGCAGGGCTTTTCTTTGATCAAAATTATGGCTTTATCCGCAATACCAACATCATAGACATTGCCAAAAATGCTGATAATATCTTGTCTGCCACAGATGTAGATAATCCCAATCTCAATGATCCTAGTACTCTTCTTTTTGATTTTTATGATAATAATCGTCCCAAATTTATCTCCACTAATGTGGAAACCATGGGACCTTCTTTTATGGTTCATCTGGCATCCGGACATACCTTCGGTATTTTCACTAGAGCACGAGCAATGGTTGGTGGCAAACAGCTGCCTCCTTCCTTAACTTATTATAATTATGAAAGAATCATTGATGAGGGGGAACTCAGTGTCCCCGAATTTAAAATGGCAGGAATGGCTTGGACAGAAATTGGGATCAACTATGCAAGGGAATTCGAGACGAATGCGGGGGGCTGGGCGGTTGGTGCTAACCTAAAATTCCTCAATGGTTATGAATCCTTTTTTATACAAAACAAAACAGACTTCCAAGTCATTCGATATGGAAACGATTCCATTGTCTCCAATAATTTGGATTTAGAATATGGATTTACGACCTCTTCAATCGAGCAAGAAGCGCCTAACACCAAAGCCAACGGAACTGGTTTTGGAATGGACTTAGGGGCAATTTTCACCATTGAAGATGGCGGAGATGATTATCGGATCAAATTTGGGGTATCCCTTATTGACTTGGGTAGAATTTCTTTTGATCGTTTTACAGAATCCCATGCACTTAAACGGCAGGGAGACACCAATCTTGGTTTTGACGAGTTCGACATCGTTGATAATATTAATTCAGGGACTGACTTGATCAGTGAAATCATACTGGGAGACAGTAGTCTATCTGACCGCCCCGGAGGGTATAAAATATGGTTGCCAACTGCTCTTAGTTTGCAAGCAGATTTTAAGGTCGTAGATATGATTTACATCAATTCAACCTTGGTTCAACAAATTCCTATGCCTGGCCCTGCCCTTGCTCGCGACAATATTTTGGCACTAAGTCCACGGTTTGAACACCGTTGGTTTGGAGCCTCTTTTCCCATTAGCCTTTACAACTGGCAAGATATTCGCATAGGTACTAGTCTAAGATTAGCCTTTTTGACTCTTGGAACAGATAATATTGGGAGTATTTTTGGAAAATCAGACTTCACTGGAAGTGATTTTTACTTAGCTCTCAAAGTAAATCCTTTTAAATTAAAACTTGGAGGAGGTTCTAGAAATGGAGGTAAAAACGTTCGATGTTATGAATTTTAGTTTTTGGAAGCGATAATTATAGTTGTAAATCGCTTAAAAGTATAGAAAAACCAAGTATTTAGATGGATTTCAAAACACTTGAAATCGAATCCATCTTGCCATGTCACATAAATACAAAGCCAAGACCTGATTTAACATAAGAAAAAAATCTATTGATCCATTTTTTTGTGTCACAGATTTTAAGTTTAGAATCAAAATTAATACCTCAGGACCTTTAGCTTTACGTTATGCAAATTCAAAAAAGAATACCACCTTCATTAAAAACAGTAAATCCCATATTTTGGGCTGCTTTTCTGTTTTTGCTTTTGGCAATTGATGCTCCAGCACAGACTGCTAAATTTGTTGCACAAAAAACTTCCTTCAAAGAAAAGGATAGAGGAGATATGCCGCGAACTTTAGCTCGTAAATTCAAACGAGATGCTGCTCGCTTAGCCTTACGGCTCGAAGAGAAAAAGGAAGACCTACGATATCAAAACATCATTATCCCAGAAGATAATATTGAAAGTATCTATTATGTGCTTACCAATATTTATCAGAATAATGAAACGGCTCAATCCATTGCCAAGTGTAATGTCCACACTTTCCCAAATCCTTCTATAGATCATATTCTTTTGATTTTTGATCGGGAAATTGACTGGGCAGCTCCACTTAGAGATGGCATTAGCGAAACAGAAAGCGATGAATTTAATGACTTACTCGACGAGTATGATTTGATCATCGAACGCCACGTACAATGGAATGATACGGATGATGCCATCACGATTCGTTCCAAATCTCCACTCAACATGTCTGCTTTAGCCAACGAGTTTTACAACATCGACGGCATCAAATCTATTGATTTGGGAGTTCCCAAAATTGGTGGAAATGACATTAACATCAACCGAATGGATGGTGGTTGGAAAGTAGAATATTTGCTACGCTTTGGTTCTTA
>CAYQRA010000288.1:0-8114 GCA_964419315.1 uncultured Saprospiraceae bacterium
CAGATTTTAGATTTGTCAAAATTAGAATCTGGAACGATTAAACTAAAGATTGATCGACATGAGTTCAATTCCTTTTTGAATGGCTTAGTCGATTCTTTTCAAAATAGGGTCGTTGAGGAGAATATTATCTTGAGTCGAAATATCCCGCAGGAGCCCCTCTACCTATATTTTGATCCGGGAAAACTCGAACGGGTCTTTCTAAACCTACTTTCTAATGCCTTTAAATATAATAAAAAAGGAGGCAAGGTGAGCATCGAAGTGGAGCGACTTAACGATCAAGTTAAAATTCATATTAAAGATACGGGCTTAGGAATTGCTCCCGATCACATCCCTTATATCTTTGATCGCTTTTATAGAGAAAAAGATGAATCCAAAATCAGTGGAACGGGATTGGGACTGTCTATTTCCAAACAATTGGTTGAATTGCAAAAGGGGGAAATTGAGGTGAAAAGTAAAGAAAATGAAGGGACTTGTTTTACCGTTACGCTTTATAAAGGCAAGGCTCATTTTGCTGCGGAGGAATTGAATGTTCAAGTTTCCAGTGAAAGCTTTCTCCCGAATTCTGAAAAAATAGTAAAGCAGCAGCAGGCCACTGAGGTGCCTTCGGATGACCGCCTTGAAAAAAGAGATCGGCCGATTATATTGGTCGTCGAAGATAATCCAGACATTCAAATTTTTATTAAAAATACTCTACGGGCAGACTATAAAGTGATCTTGGCAGATGATGGACAAATAGGGTATGAGGTGGCCAAGCAGACCATTCCTGATATTATTATTACGGATGTCATGATGCCTAATTTGGATGGCTATGGTTTGTGTAAAAAACTTCGACAAGACGAACTGACTAGCCACATCGCCATCATTATGCTGACGGTAAAATCTTCGGAGGAAAATCAAAAAACAGGACTCGAAATTGGGGTGGATCATTATATTACGAAGCCCTTTAATCCCGAGTTATTACAATTAAGAATTAAGAATATTTTAAATTATAAAGAGAAAATAACTTCCGCTGATCAGGGAACTAAGACTCCTGAAAATCAACTCCATTATGAAAGGATGGAGCTCAGTGCTATTGATAAACAATTTCTTGAAAAATTAAAAAAGATCGTGCTCGATAACCTGAGTGATTCTAGTTTTTCAAACCGTAATTTGGAATTAGAAATGGGGGTTTCCAAAAGCCAACTTTACCGTAAATTAAAAGCTTTGATCGGAGAGTCTGCCAATGTTTACATTAGAAGGATTCGATTGGAAGAAGCGGCAAAATTAATCAAAGAAGGGGAGTTGAATATCTCTGAAATTACCTACAAAGTTGGTTTCAATGATTTACAATATTTCAGAACTTGTTTTAAAAAACAATACGGCACGAATCCTTCCATTTTTTCAAAGAAAAATGAAAAACAAAAAGGGTAGGGTCAATAAACCTGTAGGGCTCCCGCTTCTTCTAAGGAATATCTTTGATTGATTTTTACCTGATGAAAAGTGTCGACGTGCTGGTGGAGACTAGGCCAGCGGACGATTAGTCGGTCAATCTCCTTGGCCTTTCCTAGTCCAATTTCTACTTGTAAACTATTTGCTCCAAAAGACCCTCCGGTGGATACCTGCCGATAAATTTTTCTACTTCGATCGGCCTCTTGAAAAGAAAGTTCCAACCTTGCACCAATGGCAGATCTATTGGCCATTTTACCTATCAATTTTAAGGTGATGTAGTTATTGCCAAAACCCGGATTTTCAAATAGCATATTCGTAAAGACGTCACTTTCTACGGCGCCTCCTACCTGATGAAAAATATCCTGATCTCCATCATTGTCAAAGTCCCCAAAAGAAACGCCATGCCCTTTTTGTAGCTGCCCAAAGCCACCTTCCAAACTTACCTCTTGAAAAGCTTGTCCCGCTTGGTTTAAAAACATTCTATTCGGTATGGCTGCCCAGATATTAAACTCTCCAGTCCCACAATAAAAATCTTGGTAGCCATCATTATTCAAGTCTCCAAAATTTCCACCCATGGTATACAATAGTTTTTTTAATCCTTCTTTTTCTGTCACGTCCTCAAAACTAAGATCTCCATTATTGCGGTACAGACGAGGATATTCTCCCTCCGTTTCTTTCCCCAGATATTCTCTGCAAATCTGCCCTGCAATATCATATGATTTCCTATTGTCGTATCCAAATACCAAGAGGTCCTGCCAGCCATCATTATTATAATCCCAAAACCAAGAAGTAAAACTGTAGAGTGGCTCTTCTATTCCTGCTGCTAGACTGATGTCTGCAAAATCGACTTGCCCAGCTTGTCCCCCTTTGTTCAAGAATAATTTATTTTCTTTTCCATAAATGGATAAAAACAAATCTGGCCAGCCATCATTATTGACATCTCCCCAAACCGCCGCTTTTACAAATGCCTTGATTTCTAAGTTCCAATCCTTCGACACCTCTGTAAAAGTCCCATCCCCATTATTGCGGTATAATTCGCTGGGGGGAAAACCACTAGGACCTTCATTACCTATAAAAATATCGAGGTCGCCATCCAAGTCTACATCGGCGGTCGCCACACTTCCCGTCGGATAAGTATTCTTAAATCCAGCAGAAATGCTTCGATCCTCAAAACTTCCATCGCCTTTATTGATCAATAAGGAATTTAAAATATTTCCTTTTTTAGACAACCAGGCTCCTCTCATAATAAAGATATCCGTTAAGCCATCATTATTGAAGTCCGCATGAATATTATTCAAGCCGCCAGTGATTCCCTTTAGCCCAGAGGCCGCTACAGATTGGTCGAAGCCACCATCGGCATTTCCCAGATAAAGCTGGCATTGATCCGACAAACCATAAGCGGTTGAAAAAAGATCTAAGTATCCATCATTATTAAAATCTTCCAAACTACTGCCTCCGGCATGATCCATCTGAGCCAAACCCAATTCGGGCGCAATGTTTTTGAATCGTGGAAAATCATTAGCTGCCCTTTTTTCAAAATCTAGGGCATATTCTTTTTCTGGGCGCGTTCCCAATGTTTGATGAGATAAATTATAATACCAAAGAGATTGAAAATCTGTAGCTTGGTAAGTGATTAGTTTTTTATAAATTATTTGTGCTTGCTTCATTGGAGCCCTTGCTCGATGAATAGCGGTTGGGTGAATTGGGAGAATGCAGGCATAACCATTGGAGTGTCCAAGACAGTTTTTTCTTTCCGCCAATCTTACATAAGCCAATCCTAAAATTTTGAAAGGGTCAAGGTTTTTTTGGTTAAGCTCAATAGCTGTCAAATCCTTTTTAAAATAATCTTCCAATAAGTCGATGCATTCTTGTTCTCTGCCTTTGAGCAAAAGCAAAAGTGCGTACTGTATCCTTTTTTCTGCTGCCGCAAAACTTGGACTTTCTAAAAATGCTTTTTTAGCATATTTTAGTGGCTGATCTAAATAGTAGGGATAGGCTGGGGATGCTTTGGCGGAGTCTGATTTTTCTTCTAGGTATTGCACCATTCGTTGGGTCTCCGGATCGCTACTGCCTGTAGAACATCCGATACCAATAAAAAGTATCCATAAGGTGCCAATCGTGTAGATTAGTTTATTGATGATTCTTGTTATTTGTGTTAAGTTGGTAAACTAATAGGGGAGCATCGTTATTGGCAAAAAGCAGGTATTTATTCCCGTCAATGGTGATCTGATCGATGTCCTGCGTCTCATAAGGGATATACAATCCGGACTCTTGAAAAGTCAATTTTCTGAAATTTCCTTGGCCATCTCCAAGTGCCACGGTTCCAAATTCACTATCGCTTCTTGGCGTTTCTGCTTCGGAGTCAAAAATATTTCCAGCCATTATAATATCTAGGTGACCATCCTCATTGATGTCGATGCTTAGGGCACAATTATAGGAAGATTGTTGAAAAATTTTGGGTAAGCTTTTAAGTTTTAATTTTCCATTGCCTAAATTTTCTATGTACACATGGCCGAACTGATTGGCCTTAAAATGCAATCCGTTTTTCAATTGCTCCGGCTGGTAAATTTCATCCAGACTTGCAATCGCGAAGGAATGATAATTTCTAAACTTACGACCAAGCTCAGGGATTTGTTGAGAAGAACATTGTTTGCCCCGCACCGGATACTGTTCTCCCTCTTGATAATAGCCGAGTACAATATCAATGTCCTCATTCGAGTCAAAATCATTGGCATAACAATCAAAGGTTTCTCCGGCGTTGGCTTTGTATTTATAATTTAAACCCAAATTGCTTAGGACATAATCTTCGTCTCCGTCTTGGTCAAAATCGCCTTTACAAATATCCTTCCACCAACCCAATTGGTCACTGATTCCCGGAATCTCTTTTTTCTTTAATTTACCGCCATTATTTTCAAAAATGGTAATATTCATCCATTCGCCCACTAGCCAAAGATCCTCATCTCCATCCTGATCATAATCGGTCCAAATAGCATCTGTTACCATGCCCAAGTCCTTTAATGCTGGGGCGATGGATGCTCCTAAATTAGTCCAGTTTTGGTCCGTTAAAGAATTGGCTTCCGTTCTACTCAGCAGATAACTATCCACTGGTTTTGGATATTCTCCTGGCGCCTGTCTTCCGCCATAAAAGACTTCGCTAACCCCGTTTTTATCGAGGTCGCTGGTCAAAACAACGGAGGCACTCAGTCGAGTTTGGTCGACCCAAGAAGCTTGGTATTTCGGACGCTGACCAATGTCTTGGTAAATTCTTTGTCGGTAAAAATCGTTTGATAATTGATCCTCTTCGTTTCCTCCACTCACCATCAGTAAGTCTAAGCTACCATTCCCATTCGCATCAAAAAAGACACCGTCGATATCTTCTTGCTCCGGATTCGATAGTTCTGTTTTTACAAATTCAAAACCCGCATTGCGCTTCTTTTTACTGGTGTAAATAATACTTGGAAAACCTTTTGCGCCGGACACGAATAAATCCTCTTGACCATCTCCATTGATATCCGCCACATCAATACCGGGACCAAAAGAAGACATCTTATGAGGTAAGAGAATTTCTCTTTTATAATCATCAAATTTGTTTTCTTGATGTTGAAAACCAAATGGGTCATTTTCTACTAATTGGAAGAATGCTTGTACATTTGTTGGGTCAATTTTAGGTGTTTTTTTAGCCGCTTCATAGCGCATAGTTAATAATTGATCCGCTTCCGTATTGGTCCACATTTGACTTTTCCCATCCGGCCAAATAACTTTTAGGGTATCAATGATGCTCGCTTCGCCCAAGCCAAAATGTAAGACCGGATCTACGGAAGATTGATAACCTCTAACCAAGGTTTGTTCTCTCATCAAGGTTTGATCCGCGAGGCTTACAAAAACTTTTGCGCCCAAACCTAATTGGTTTTTTTCTGGGCCCACCAGTTTTATTTTTAAATAATGCTGCTCAGAATGATTGGCGAGATTTTCAAATACTATGGCGGTAGAATCAATATTATTAATGATCAATTCCAAGTCGCCATCCTGATCCAAATCCGCATAGGTCGCTCCATTGGAGTAGCCTTCAAAATGTAAACCCCAATCCGTGTTGGCTTTTTCAAAAGATCCATTGGTGTTTTTATAAATGAAATTATCCAATTTTTGACTGGACATTTTAGCGGTCAAATCTGCAAAACTAAGTTCCTTGTATTTTACTTTTAATTTAGTATCGGTTTGCTTAAGCCATTTGAAGTAATCTTTATTATTGATGTCTTTTCTAGAACCATTGGTGATGAATAAATCCTGAAATCCATTATTGTCATAATCGCCAAACAAACAAGCCCAACTCCAATCCGTCATTTCAAGATCATGCAATTTGGATACATTGCTAAAGAAAGGGAGCCCATTTTTTCTGACACCATTATTAATTTGCAAACTATTGTACATGTATTGGTAATGAAATCCCTGATCTATCATGGCATTAAAAGCAGGGATATTCATACTGGCCATATTGGCTTTTGCGCGATAATTATCCGCAGCGGTCATATCTACTTGCATCAAATCTATTAAGCCATCATTATTGATGTCTCCTGCATCAATGCCCATTCCGTAGAAACTGGTTTGTTGAACACATTCTTTTAGAGATTCTGTAAAGGTGCCATCTCCATTATTGAGGTAAAAAAAATCGGGTGTATGAAAGTCATTAGAGACGTAAAGATCGCTTAGGTTATCATTATTAAAATCAGCACTGATTACACCGATCCCCAGACCAAATTGGAGTACCCCTGCTTCCTCGGTAACATCCGTAAAAGTTCCATCTCCATTATTGCGATAAAGGTGGTCTGAATCCTCCCAGTTTTTTTGTTCCATTAGCGTTTTATATTCGGCCACGGTGGTATTGAAAGAAACGGGGGAGTAGTTGACCACAAAGACATCAATATCACCATCTTGGTCATAATCTAGAAAAGCAGTTTGAATGGAAAAACCTGCATCATCCAAACCCCACTCCGCAGCCACTTCTTTGAACTGTGGAATTCCTTTTTCATCATTCCCTTGGTTAATATACAAGAGATTGTTTCGATCATTCCAAATGCCCGCTACTGAGACATAAATATCTAATCGGCCATCATTATTAAGGTCAGTCATGGCACAACCGGTATGCCACTTACCGGAGCTCTGTATTCCTGCGGCTTGGCTGACCTCTTCGAATTTTAAGTTGCCCTGATTGAGGTATAAGGCATTGGCATTCATGTTTCCGGTAAAAAAAAGATCAACTTGTTCGTCTCCATTGAGGTCTCCGGCGGCTACGCCTCCTCCCATATAGAAGTAACCATATTTGAAGAAATTCATACTATCGTTGACGGCTAGTTTATTCTCAAACTGTATACCCGTCCTTGCTGCCTGGAGTTCTTTAAAAAGCGATTGATTAGAATGCTTTTTTTCCTGCTGTTGACAAGAACAAAAAGCGAAGCATATGAGAAGGATAATTAGGATATTTTTTGTAGACATACGCTAAAGTTAAGCTTTTAAGAAACCTTTTAATAAAAAATTGGAATTTGGGCAAATTGCCCAAATTCCATTAAAACTCTCATTAAGTTAAAGTGTAAAAAACTATATGAAATTTAAAAAGTGTACATATTGTATTTAAAGGTTTAGAAAACCTTAAACCTGCTGGTATTACCATCCGGTATTCTGAGTCAGGTTGCTTGCTCTTAACAATTCGTTAGCCGGGATAGGAAATAAATTATGCTTAGCGGTAAATCCTTCTCCAGCCAATACAGACTCTGCAAGTCCCCATCGAATCAGGTCAATGTAACGGAATCCTTCAAAGGACAACTCCAAAAGACGTTCGTTCTGAATGTCTGCTATTAGCTGATCTCCCGTAGAACTAAGATCACCTAAGCCCGCTCTTGTTCTAACTTGGTTTAAGTAGCCTTGTGCTGTACCATCTTGATTCGACATAGCAGCCGCTTCGGCAGCCATCAATAAAACATCTGCATATCTTAGTAGACGCCAGTTGGTTCCATAATTTTGAGCGACAGAGATGTCATTACTTTCGGTAGGATCAGAACCATATTTGAGTCTTACATACCCCATGTAGTCAAAAGCTTCTCCGGTAACTTCTCCACCTGCTGCATTATAATCAGCTTCAGACATCAAGGTTGCACTTTTACGAATGCTATCTCCAGCCGCATCGTAGGCATCCGCCAAACTTGGATTAGGATAATTGAATCCCCAACCTTCCACAATTCCGTCAGTGGTATTTCCAAAATCTCCTTCTCGTGGTCCCATTAATTGGATGTGCATATTAGCTTCCCAATTTCTTTCACTTTGTCCAAGATCCCAAGGATTGGTTCCCCAGTTGTACCCTACTTCAGAAGTAAATACTCCTTCAAATAATGACCCAGAACCGAATTCTCCTTCTGCTTTGAATATTTTGGCAAAATCAGGCTCTAGCGAATACTCCATGCTCGTAATTACATTTTGGAAACTAGATAGGGCATCTCCATACTTTTCTTGGTACAACTGCGCTTTACCTAGCAGAGCTTGTGCCGTTCCTTGTGATATTCTAAATTGATTAGCAGGACTGTAAGCACTTTTCACAGGTAAGCCTTCGATCGCACTGTTCAAGTCGCTTTCAATTTGCGCATTAGCAATTGCCTGTTGTTTGTCTTTTTTACTGTTTTTAAATATTAAAACGCACA
>CAYQRA010000289.1:0-8113 GCA_964419315.1 uncultured Saprospiraceae bacterium
TCGTCTTGAAAATCAAGCACTTACAATAACTCTCAACCTCCATTTCAAAACAACTTCTTCCTTTAAAAATAAGGGTTTTCAAAACTAATCTTACTTTTTTTTTGATTTGTGCCAACGCATCCAAAGTCTTTTGCGTCTGGTATGTCAGATAGAATGAAGTAAATAACTAATTTTACCAAGCATATACTTTTTATAAATTTAAAATCGTTTTGTAGCACCTAAGTAGTTGAATACTACTAAAAAGATTTTTCTTTTTTCTTTCAAAATACAAACTAGAGGAACTACACAAACAAAACAAAACTTCACCATTTTTCGGAGGAAAAAAACTCCAGAACTAAATCATTTAATCATGAATGCAAGAAACATTTTCGCCGCAATCGCAGTCATCCTTGCTCTTTTATTGGCTTTTACTTTTTATTGGGGAAATGGCCTAAAAGGAGAGAAAACGTCATTGATCCAAAAAAATGAAATGCTCACTAATGAGATGGAAGATCTCAGCGAATTGAAATCTTCACTGGAAGGAGAAGTGGATAGTCTCCAATTGGCTTATGAAGTAATCGCTGTAAAAAACGATTCTCTACAAGGTTCTTTAACCGAAGCACAAAGAAGTGTCCGTAGAAAAAATGCCACCATCAAAAAAATTCAAACAACCGCTAAAAGCACTGCCAATGAAATGGGTAGCCTCCGCGCTCAAATCCAAACATTGCTAAACACAAAAGCACTCCTAGAGTCAAACATTGCTGCAGTACAAGCACAGAACGATTCTCTGCGAACTCGTACTGGTGTACTTGAAGCCAACCTAGAAACGGCTTCTCAAGAAAACAAAGCTTTGGCTAGTATCAATACGGCTATTCAAGCAGAAGTAAAAAACCTAACCTTAGCCAATTTCAAAGCTTCTGCTTTCCGAGTAGAGGTAGAAAAGAAAAAGCCAAAAGTAACGACCAAATCAAAGAAAGCTCGTAAACTTAATATTAGTTTTGATTTGACGAATGTGCCTGCCGAATTCCAAGGCGTACGCCCACTCTACTTGGTCATTACCGACGATAAGGCTTCGCCAGTCCAAATGAATACGCCGATCAAAGCACAGGTTAAAGTCAATGGCCAGCCAACTGATATCTTGGCGGCAGAGGCTAAAGAAACAAACATCATTGATAGCCAACGTCTTGCTTTTACGCATGAATTGGCCACCAAATTGAAAGCTGGCTATTACCGAGTAGCCGTTTATACAGACATCGGACTATTGGGAGCTACTAGCTTCCGCTTGAGATAATCTGCTTCGCAGAACGTCCTTTTAAAACTGATAAATAACACGCCCTCTAAGTGTCTGGAAAACTGAATGTTTTTCAGGCACTTTTTTTTGTGAAAAAACACGCCATACTTTATAAAGTAAATTTTGTACTAACCGGTACTTCAACTACTTCCCGATCTTTTTGTAAATTGCGACCTGATTATAATCAATACACCAATCCATGTACTTACCGAAACTACCACAAAGCTATATCCTATTTTTCTTCCTCCTTCTATCTTCTTGTGTCGGCAAAAAAAAGCACCTCGAAGCTTTGCAAAAAGCGGAGACGACTTACCAGACAGAACTGCAAGAAAAAACGACTTACTGGACGGGCGCCTTGCAAGAATGTCGAGATAGCAATCTCAATCTGCGTCTAGATGTAGCCGAGCGAAAAGGAGAAAATAATGCTTTGGTGGCCATGCAAGATAAACTCGAAGGTCGCATTGAGGATTTAAAGCAGCAGATGAAAAATCAGGGGCTAAAATCTCAAACGAATACCCAAAGTCTTAGTCAAGAACTATCCGATCAAAAGAAGGAAATTTCAAGATTGCAAAACCTACTCCGTCAAGTAGATGCAAAATTAGAAAAAGACCTCACCACGCTCGGAAGTTTGGCCAATGATATTCGAATAGCCCTCGGTACGCTCCCCGCAGATCAATATGACATCACCACCAGTAATTTGCAAGTAAAAGTCATTGTATCGGAAAGTCTACTGTTTAAAGCCAGAACGACTACTTCCATTACCAGCATGTCGCAACAAGTTCTTGGAGGCATTGCCAATACCCTGCAAAAATATCCCAGTATGAATGTGATGGTACTTGGCCATACCGATAATAAACCCCCTCGCAATAAAGGCTATAAAGACAATTGGACGGTCAGCGCTGTTCGCGCCGCGATACTCTCCAGATTACTCACCGAAGACCATGACCTTGGAGCCAATCAAGTATTGGCCGCCGGAAAAGGAGAATTTGCTCCACGGGCATCTAATGAAACCCGAGAAGGCCAAGGACAAAATCGTCGAGTAGAATTCATCATCCAACCTCGCCAAGAGGATTTGACCCGAGCCCTCCAAAAAATCACTAAGGAAAAATAAGCTTCATTCAGGCAACCTTTTCAGGCAAAAGGACTCCTTAATAGTATAGCAATAATAAGTTTCTGATGCTTGTAACATTAGTCCTTAATTGATCGTCTTTTTATTGATCGATCAAATAGCGGGTACTCGTCGAAAAAAAAGGGAGGTAGACTCTTTTCTATCTACTTTTGGAATAGATAGTTAATAAAAAAATCTGGGCTTATCAGGAATCGCCATACGTTTCACAAGCCCAGCCATAACCATACCATTTTAAAGGGGTTTTACTTGCGGTAAAGCCCTTTTTTTATTACTAAAACTCCCCAAAGACATCCATCAAAAAAGGCTTTTAAGATGCGAAACACACCTTAAAAGCCTTAGGGTAAAAAGATAGACGTTGCTGTTTATGAACCCCTTGACGCTGCTCTTTATTAGAGCTTATCAAAGAAGGTTTTCACAAAATCCCAAACTCTTATTTTTCATCCCGCAGCAAAACCACTTCATCGGGTTTGTCTTTTAAATCCAGAAAATAAGTTTCGGTATAAATATAATTGAAATTCAACTGCTCTCTCAACACCTCAAACTGTCCTTCTCCTTCTACTTCCTGAGCGATCCAGTCTATAGCTTCCAGTCGGTTGGCAAATTTGATCTTTTCCATGGCGGCTAATTTTGGTGGTTTATCAAATAATGACCTCCTCAAATCGTCAGCACCTCGTGTTCTTTCCTATAACCTAAACAATTACTTCTTCTCTTGCCATCTTTTAACAATAGCTTAAGAACAATTAAGAGTTTTTAATAGGGATTTGATTTCCTTGGTCGGCTTTGCTACAAAATCTCCTTGCTCGCCAAGACCTCTTTTCCATTTACAAGGATAAAGTTCCATTGAACACCAAGATGTTCCCATTCAATAGAATTGACCAACAGAACCGCCTTTTTTCCAACTAAATTGGTCTTAAGATTTTGCCTTTATTTTAAACGCTTTGTCATAAAACGCTACCTCCATGAAATTGTCAAAACTAAGTACCCTATTCCTTTTTTTGCTAATCGTTCCAAGTTCCCTTTTTGCGAAGCTCATTCAAGTACCAGCCGAAGCGAGTAGCATTCAAGAAGCAATCACTTTGGCGACTACCGGAGATACCGTCGCCGTAAGTCCTGGAGAATATTTTGAAAACATCAACTTCCGAGGGAAAGATATTTTATTGACCAGCTTATTCTACCTAGATCAAGACCCCAGCTATATTGACAGCACCATTATCAATGGCAGCCTAGCGTCTATTATAGACACGGGGAGTGTCGTGGTATTTATCAATGACGAAGGCCCCGATGCTATTTTACAAGGCTTTACAATAACCGGAGGAATCGGGACAATTTTCTTTAATTCTATCGAAAACTTTTATGTAAGAGTGGGTGGAGGAATTTTAATAGACAAAGCCTCTCCTACCATTCGATTCAATAAGATTATAGATAATGAATCTATTCATGTACCCAATTTTGCAGTTGGTGCTGGAGGAGGAGCTATTCGAGCAGCAAAGAGTCGAGTAAAAATTGAGAATAATATCATCCGCAATAATCAAGGAAATTATGCTGGTGGAATCATGCTGGCCAATTGCTATCCAAGTGTTCGCAATAATCTCATCATTGGCAATGCTGCAGGTAGCTCCTTTGATGGTGGTGGTGGCATTTATATTGATTTTGCATTATACGCCGATTCTATCGTACAGATCGTCAACAATACTATCGTCAATAATAGTTCTGAAAAAAAAGGGGGTGGACTAATCATCACTGGGGTGCCCGCAAAACTGATTAATAATATTATTTATGGGAATACCGCTACACAAGATTCTTTGCAAATTTTTGAGCGAGGCTTTTCAGGTGTTTCAACAGGACAGGCAATTTTATCTTATAGTAATATTGAGCGAGGATGGAGTGGAGATGGAAACATTGATACTCCTCCTTTATTTGCGGACAGTCTTTTTCATTTAGCCCATGACTCTCCGTGTATAGATGCAGGAGATCCCGACCTCAACTATAACGATCGCGAAGATGACCAACAAGCAGGAATGGCATTAGCCCCCTCTCTTGGCACCCTCAGAAATGACATGGGCGCCTATGGTGGGCCTCTGCTCAATCAATTTTCTTATACCCCCATCCTCATTGCTTCCGGGGATAAAAATATTCCTCCAACTGTAAATTATCAGATAAGCATGAGTAATCCTGCTCGTCCGGGAAATCCTTTCTATATTGATTGGGAAGAAGCGACAAGTGGAAAATGGCAACTACTAAATTTAAGTGGGCAGGTGATGTCAGAGGGTAAAAACGTTTTCCCTACTCAACATTGGAGAGCGATATTTCCTGAAGTCCATTCAGGACTTTACCTTTTGCATTTCCAAAGCGGAAATTTTCAAGGCCATAAAAAAGTTTTTATTCTTCCATAATTAGTATTCTATCCGTAAATTGAGAAGTGGACATCCTTAAAAAAATCATCCCTAAGTTTTTGTTTTACATCGTAGGTGGGCTTCTACTCTCGGTCATTTTCTGTGTTAGTTGTTATTGGTCAGACAGTCAGGATAACTTTAGTGTCGCCAGGTATTATGTCGTACTTTTTATCATGACTTGGGAACTGCCCCGGATCATTACTTCTTTTATAGATCGAAAAATAGATTGGATTGAACAACCGCTCCGCAAAAGCTTGATTATGTTCGGTGCTCACTTTTTCGGCTTGGGGATTGCTTCTTTTATCTATACTTATTCGGCATTTATCCTAACCGATTCTCGCCCTTTAAGTTATTCTTATAATGGCTATATGTTTCTTTACTTCATGCCCATGGATCATACTTTGATCGGTTTGTTTTTTGGGCTGTTTAGAAATAGTCGAAATTTTTTATTGGCTTGGAAAGAGTCCATCAATAAAGTAGAAGTACTCGAACGGGAACAAGCAGAATATCAATTACAAGCGCTTAAAAATCAAGTAAATCCTCATTTCCTTTTCAATAACCTCAACACCCTTATTTCCCTCATTCATCAGCAACCCAATACGGCAGAGAAATTTGGAAATCAGCTGGCTCTAGTTTACCGTTATCTTTTGGAAGAAAAAGATCGCAATATTATTCCCATTGAAAAAGAACTTGGTTTCCTAGAATCCTATATTTATCTTTTGAAAATTCGGTTCGGCGAAAACTTAAGGATCAATCTACCGCTAGCACAATTGAAAGAATTTTTTATCGCTCCTTTTACTTTACAATTATTATTGGAGAATGCCATCAAGCACAATGTCGTATCGTCAGAAAACCCTTTGAGCATCGAAATCATCAAACAGGAGGACTACTTAATTGTCAAAAATAATGTCTTGCCTAAAAGTCAAATTGGTTATTCCTCGGGTATTGGTCTACAAAACATCATCAATCGCTATAGCCTTTTATCGGATCAACCCGTACTCATCGAAGAAAGCTTGGAGACCTTTACCGTTAAACTCCCCATATTGCCTAGCCTATGAAGATCATGATTTTTGAGGATGAAAAAATCGCAGCAAAGCGCCTTTGCCAAATGCTTAAAACATTGCATGCGGAGGCAGATATTGTAGCGATGGTAGAAGGCGTAAAAAGTGGCCTGAAATGGCTCCGCAAAAATTCAGAACCAGATTTGATTTTTATGGATATCCAATTAGCGGATGGCATCTGTTTCGAGCTTTTTGATCAAATCAAAATTTCCTGTCCAGTCATTTTTGTTACTGCTTTTGATAAATTTGCCATTCAAGCTTTTAAAGTCAATAGCCTCGATTATATACTCAAGCCACTTTCCAAAAAAGACTTAAATTTTGCGATGCAAAAATTCCTAAAACTCCAACCTCAAACAACTACCCCAAGCACTCCCTACCTTGATCCCGAAACGCTACAAACACTACTCAATTTATTAAAGCCCAATTATAAATCTCGCTTCTTTATAAAAATCAACAACACCATCCATTCTATTCCCACTAAGGATATTAACTTCTTTTCTAGTGCAGATTCTCATACCCTTTTAACCAATGCTAGTGGTCGCAATTTTGTAATCGACTTTACCCTCGATGACCTAGAAAGCGTATTGAATCCCGATTCTTTTTTCCGGATCAATCGCAAATACCTCGTCCATATCGACGCTATTGAAAAAATCCAAACCTACTCCAAAGGCCGAATTCAAGTCCACCTCAAGCAAGGGCCAATTATGGCTTTACAGGTTAGCCGCGCCAAAACTAAGGATTTTCGAGAATGGTTGGGGCAGTGAATAAGACGTTTGGAGGTATAGGGTTTTCACAAACCGCAAATTAAAAAGAGCCAATCATAGCATTAATTAAAAACATTTTGTATTTTTATTTAAATTTTAAAACTTTTTATTTAAAATGCAAAAATCCGGTCACGCTGATCTCCCTTTACACTACGGAAGAGTTCCCTCTTGGCTTGCTACGCGCATGAGCAAATTGGGTAAAGCAATCATAGAATCAATCGCACAAGAATATGGCCGAGGAGAAATTTTACTCCGCCTCAGCGATCCCTTGTGGTTTCAATCCTTTGGCTGTGTCTTGGGAATGGATTGGCATTCTTCAGGAATAACGACTTCGGTGATGGGCGCCTTAAAAAGAGGTTTACAACCGATCTCTAAAGAACTCGGACTTTATGTCTGTGGAGGTCGAGGGAAATATTCTCGGAATACACCACGCGAACTGATGCAAGTAGCCAATAGCACTGGCCTCGATGGAAGTAGCTTGGTGCGCGCTAGTCGCCTCAGCGCCAAAGTCGACAGTACTGCCATTCAAGATGGCTTTCAAATTTACTTGCATAATTTTGTGGTTAGTGAAGAAGGGGAATGGATTGTGGTTCAACAAGGCATGAATGACAAAAGTGGTTTTGCACGGCGCTACCATTGGCATTCTAGTCAATTGACTTCCTTTCTTGATGATCCCCATACTTCTGTTTGTGGCGAATCACAAGGTCTGATTCTCAACCTGACCGATCCAGTATCTGATGATACGCGGCAAGGAATCCTAGGTATCTCCAAAGAACATCCTGAACGAATGATGAAAGAAATCCGCAAGCTCTATATGCCTGCTCACCACGATGTCCGTCTAGAAAATATAGACCTCAAAAGATTGGGCAGTGTGATTGCGCTAGCTTATGAAAAAGATCTACAAAACTTTGAATCACTTTTATTGACTAAAGGACTTGGACCAAGAACTTTACAAAGTCTAACTTTGGTCAGTGAAGTCATCCACGGAACGCCTTCCCGTTTTAAAGATCCTGCTCGTTTTTCCTTCGCCCACGGCGGAAAAGATGGGCATCCTTTTCCTGTTCCAACTCGGGTCTATGACGAAGTCATTGATACTTTAGACCAAACGGTACAGCGAGCAAAAATTGGTTTAACGGATAAGCAGCAAGCCCTTAAGAGTCTTCACAAGATGGCCAAATCCATTGAGAAAAATTTCATCCCCAATGATCGCTATGATGACTTGATCGCTAAAGAATGGAAAGATTCCCACAAGCATGGCGGACGAACGGTTCTTGATGCACAGAGCAAACGCGAACGTTTTTTAAAAAAACAAAAAGAAAGCTTAAAGCAGATGACTTTGTTTTAATTGTTGAAGGCATGGGAAAAGTTAAGGGCTATCTGGAAGGTAGCCCTTAGCTCGTTTTACAAATGGTATTTTGGAATCTTTTCTCTTATTAAATATTAGGAGCTACCTTCCAAATAGCCCCGATTGTTCGCTATTACCTGCAGGTAATACG
>CAYQRA010000290.1:0-8102 GCA_964419315.1 uncultured Saprospiraceae bacterium
CCTATAATGGCATTGATGATGATTGCAATGATTTAACGCTAGATGATGACTTAGATCAGGATGGTTTTGTACTGTCCGAAGATTGCGATGATAATAATCCCGATGTAAATCCCGATCAAACAGAAGAACCCTATAATGGCATTGATGATGATTGCAATGATTTAACGCTAGATGATGACTTAGACGAGGATGGTTTTGTACTGTCTGAAGATTGTGATGACGATAACCCCGATATAAATCCAGAAGCTGAAGAAATACCTAATAACGGCATTGACGAGGACTGTGATGGTATGGACTTGGTCACAGGAATTTATGAATTGACAAATGTGACCATAAGCATCTATCCTAATCCAGTGTCAGAGGTTTTAAACATAGGCGTTGAGGGGCAATTTGATTATAGCGTATCGCTATTTGATCTTAGTGGCAGACTAATAAGCTCTTTTAAGAATAAACAAACGATTGATGTCAGCTCAATTTCTAATGGCGTCTACTTACTCGAATTGGAAGATGTAGAGACTGGTCAAAAAATTATTGATAAAATAATTATTGGGAAATAGAGTTTCAATTGGGGTATAAGGGAGAGAAAACAATTTCATTATATTAAATCTACTTTCACGATCTAAAATCAAAAAGAATGAAAAAATTATTTTTTATCGCTGTCCTAATGTCGACCTTTTCTATTTTTTCTTTCGCTCAGATTGACGAAGAGGAGCTGAGAATAGAGATGGATAAGATGGAAGAAGAAATGTCACATGCCTTCAAATTATTAGAACTAACGCTACAAGATGGTCGCCTTTTTGAAGGAATGGATACCATGATGCTTAGAATGATCCCAGATATGGATCAACCTTCCGAAACTTATCCCAACGGAGATCCTTACCAATTGCATCATTTTATGGATCAATTGATGGGCGCTTTTAGTGAGGAAAATATGGCAGAAATGGAGCTGTTTTTTAAAGATTTTGAGCAAAGGTTCCCTTCCGCCGAGGAGTTGGAAGAATGGAGAGAAGAAGGAAATTTAGAAACAGATCCTTCAGAACCTAGCCAGAAACAAGGAAATACAGGTAAAAAGAAGAAGAAAAAGGCGAAGGTTTATCGAATGTAAAGGACTTTCAGGTAGTTCGCGATTGTTTACCGACAATCTGGGCTTGTAAGTGATGGATCAAAAATTACTTTGTGAACTCCTTCGCAAGTATGGGGCAAACCTCCCTTCGGTCGGTTTCCGTTGAAGGGCTTATTAGGTTTTTAAAATAAGTTTTCCAAATTGACCTAATTACCAAAGATGCTTCGTACTTTGGCGCTTTGCTACGAACAATTCTTTTATTGATCCGTTTATAAGGAAAGAAATTTTAGAAATTGAAATAAAAAAGTATGAATGTTCTTGATCAGGTTCGATTGGTGATTTATCGAGTTAATAAAAAAGGCTTAGAAATCTTTTTAGTCAATAATGGACAAGAAGAGTGGAGTATACCGAAAGGAAAGCTTTCTGAAAATAAAGTACAACCTTACTGGACGAAGGAAGAGAATTGTATCCACCTCGATCCTGTAGAATGTAGCGATGGCCAAAAAAGAAGAGCTGTGGCAATAGAAGGAGACTGGCACGAAATACCTTCCATTCGAGGAATCATCAAACAGGATGTCAAGATTGTGAAAAGTCAGATCAAACAACGAATTCCGGAGTTAGAGCAAGGGACTTATTTTGCGGTTAAAGAAGCCGTCAAAAAAGTAATTCCAGAAGAATACAAAGCACTCAAGGAACTCAAAGACATCCTCATTGATCGGAATCAAGCCAAATACGTCTAATTTTTATCTCGCTCTATAAAAGCCATCCCGCATTTTGGAAAAACCGAAATGCGGGATTTCTTTTTTATCAAACCTTCACCGTCTTCCATTTTCCTCTACGGAATAGAATCACACAGATCAAAGCCAAAACCGATTCGCTGGCAGCGATGGCCCAATAAACACCGGCTGGCCCCCAGGCCAATTGCAGGGCCAAAAAATAAGCCAATGGAATCTCTAATAACCAGAAGCAAACAAAATTCATGATCGTGGGCGTTCGGGTATCACCCGCTCCATTAAAGGCTTGGGAAATGACCATTCCATAAGCAAAGAAAAGGTATCCCGCACATACGATTCGCAGACAAAGTACGCCCGCTTCCACCACTGCGGCCTCTGCTGTGAAAAAGAGCATAAATTCTTCTGCCCAGATAAAGTAAATGACCGAGACGGTAAAAAGAAAGACCATATTATAGCTCGCCGTTCGCCAAACACTCTGAGCCGCTCGGTCAGCTTGTTGGGCACCAAGATTCTGTCCAACTAAAGTAGCAGCAGCATTGGCCAAACCCCAGGATGGAAGAATGGTGAAAAGCAACATTCTAATGGCAAAAGTATAACCCGCAACTACATCACTTCCAAATTCTGATAAAATACGAACTAGAAAAATCCAACTGGCCGAAGCAATCAAAAATTGGGCAGCTCCGCCGGAAGCAATACTGATCAATTGTCGAATCAAAATCCAATTGATTTTAAAATGAGGGAGTGCAATTTTTAATTGTCCTACTCCTTTAAACAAAATGTAAAACTGAAACAATACGCCACAACCCCGCCCCAAAGAAGTCGCAATGGCTGCACCTTCCACCCCCATCGCAGGTACTGGGCCCCAGCCAAAAATAAAGAGCGGATCAAGAATAATATTGAGCCCATTGGCAATCCACAAGGCACGCATGGATAAGACGGCATCGCCAGCTCCACGAAAAATACCATTCAATAAAAAGAGTAAGACAATGACAATATTGGTTCCAAAAATAATTTTCGTATAACCCGAGCCGCTAGCAATAACCGAATCACTAGCCCCCATCAAGCGGAGAATGTCTTCCGCAAAATAAGCACCACTGATGCCCATAATCAACGAAATAAATAGGGCAATGATAATCGCCTGCACCGCTCCTTCTCGAGCACCTTGGGGATTGTTTTCTCCGATTCGCCGAGCTACCACGGCGGTAGCCGCAGTACTCAAACCAATGGCCAAAGAAAAAACCAGCATGACCACAGACTCCGTAAGTCCAATAGTCGCTACGGCGTCAACGCTTATTTTTCCAACAAAATAAACATCCACCACCGCAAAAAGAGATTCCATCATCATCTCCAAAATCATGGGAATGGACAATAGGACGATCGCCCTGCGAATACTTCCGGAGGTGAAATCTTTTTTATCACTACTTAAGGCTTCGGTGAAAAGCTCAATGATTTTTCGCATGCTTGATAAGCTTAGAGAAAGGACAATGTAGAATTTAGGTTTCGTAAACTAATCCCTTCTAACACATAGGAGCAAAAGAAAATTCCGCAATAGTAAACTATCTTTCTAGTCCTTGCAAAATTCCTTTTTCAATAGCAGGAACTCCTCTTTGCATCCAAGCAGGAATAGGGGCATCCATTAAGTAATGATCAAAAAATTGTTCCATTCGCAAATTGAAATCCAATCGATTTTGGCGTTTTAAAGGCCAGTGAGGTTCTCCATTATAATTGAGTAACCAACTTGGTTTGCCCAATCGGCGGAGTCCTACAAAGTATTCGATTCCTTGATACCAAGGCACTGCACCATCTTTATCATTGTGTAAAATGAGTACGGGGGTATTGACTTTATCTAGATTGAAAAGAGGAGAGTTTTCTTTGTAGCGTTCTGGGTATTCCCAAATGGTACCGCCAATCCGACTTTGAGTATGTTCGTATTGGAACATTCGACTCAGGCCGGAGCGCCAGCGAATACCGCCATATGCACTAAACATATTGACGACTGGAGCACCTGATTCTGCACAGCGAAAAAGGTCTGTCTTGGTCAATAAATGAGCAACCTGATAACCTCCCCAACTGTGGCCCTGTACGCCAATCCTTTCGGTGTCGATAAATCCTTTTGCAGTCAAATCATTGATCCCTGAAATCACCGACTGCTCTGCACTTTCTCCCGGATAGCCTATCCGATAGGGTACATCTGGATTGAAAATGACATAACCCTTGCTGGCAAAATAGGTATAATTGATCGAGGATCGATGAGGATAAGGAGCACGATGCCGATGTAGTCGGTCGCTACTCCGTTCGTAAAAATTGACGAGTAAAGGATATTTTTTGGTGGGGTCAAAGTTTTCTGGTTTCACCAATAAACCATTCAAGACTTGGCCATCCGGTGCGGTCCAATTATACAATTCGATACTGCCCCAGTTGTAATCGTATTGCTGTGGATTGGCGATACTGATTTTTTTGGATTTTAGGAAATCCCCATTTTGATTGTATTGGAGATCAGGGAAAGTCTGATAGTTTTGTACCGTGAAGACCCAATGGTTATTGTCTTTAGCTTTGAGCGGTCTTTTAGAAAAGGCAAAATTGCCAGAGCTGACCAAGTCTGTTTTTCCAGTTTTCCAATTGATGGTATGGTAAGCTTCTGTTTTGTCTTTCTCTCGGTGCGCATGCAATAAGCCTGGTAACTTAGAATCAATAAAGCGTTTTTCACGATCAGTACGGAGGTAGCGGTAAATGGTTTTTTCTTCTCGACCACGAGTCAAGCGCTGTGGTGCTTGGCGACCGCTAGGGTCCATTTTCCAAATATCATAGCGATCATAAATCAAAATATTCTTATCATTCTCTGTCCAGCCAGCTATACCATAATTCCAAGGGTGCATAGGGCGATCATTGAGTTCGTCATAAAATGGAACACTTAGTGATTGATGCAAAGGTTGAATTGTTTGTTGACTAGCCGACCAAGCATACCAAGCGGAATCAGGGGTGCTATACCAGTAAGCGTATTGCGCTTTTGGAGAAAGGCGGACTTCCGCTCTCAGTTCTTTGGCGATGTTTTTTTTCGTTCCTGTTTTTAAGTCGATCCAAAAAACATCGCGGTAAGCAGGGAAGCCTTCCCAAGAGATGCGCTCCAAATAAGGTTGGTCATTATAGGCTAAAGTACTTTGGGCATTGCCTTCATCTGCAAAAAGTACATTGGGGGTATTGGTATCTCCCAATTGGACAAATTTTTTGCGACCCAAATGGTAGACCATGCCATAAGTCTTTTTTTGATCCCTTTCCAATTCTATTTGCTGTTGTGGATAAATTCGCTTGTCTTGATAATGCCAAACTTCAACATTCACAATTTCTTCTTCTAGCAAAGTGCTGTCTTGGATAATAGGAGCAGGGGCGATCCCAAAAAATAATTTTTGTTTGTTTTTAGAGAATCGCAATTTTCCATTCTTGCTGATTTCCCATTCTTTTGGTAAGAACGAAGCATCTTCTCTTGCAATCTTAGTGGAGGGTTTATTATTGCCCGACCAATAATAAAGTTCATAAGCGCTTTTCTTTTTATTGCTTTCTTGTTGGTAGAGAAAAGCGGCCTGTTTTCCTTCTAGATCAAGACAAAGTTTTTGGAAATTTCCTTTGCTTTTTAAAAGACTTTGCAATTGCTTTTTTTCAAAATCATAAATATAGATTCCAGCTTTAAAGTCGTTTTTATCTCCATTACTTGCAAATAGAATTTGAGGGCCTTCCTCTGCTAAGGTATGCTGCGTAACGTAAGGGAAAATTTGTTCCTCCCCACTATTAAGCGTTCTAAGTGCCAATCTAAAACCATTTTTGTCATTTTCTTTTTTGGCTTGTAAAGAATCTGCAATAGTGCTATCTCTGATGGCAGGGGCGAGCAGATAAGCCAAAGAGCCAGACCATTTTTGCGGCAATGAAAAGGAGGAGACTCTAGGGATGGTATCTATTTGTTGGTTTTGAAAATCAAAGATGGCCAAGCTGGGAACTGGTAAGTTTTCTTTGTTCACCTTCCTACGTCGCATTGCCTTCAGACTATCGGTCGCTGGGTGGATTTGAAAAACAAGGAAACGATTATCAGCACTTATTTTTCCGCCCTTACTATTTGGGAAAATATGGAGTTTATCTTTTTTTGCATCAAAAAGACATTGACGCGGGTCGCCTTCCTCTTTTCTTAATTCGTAGGAGACCCAAAGACCATCATTAGAAATTTGAGTATTCCCAATAGTGGACCATTGGTCATAGACTTCCGGAGTCATGGCTTTCTTTTGCTGACTTTGAGCAGTGGTGAAAACAAAGAGGAGAAAAAAACAAAAATAAATTCGTACACACATTGTTTGTCTGTTTTTTAGATGGCTGTGAAGATAAGGAGAATCCTTCAGTATATTTTTATCAATAAATTGATCTAATTTTCTTATCTTGAATAGGGCTTCTCATTCAATTTTAATTCTGACCATTTTTGGAAGGAAAGTGTTTTTTTCTGTCAAAACCAACTCATACATGTACTCAAGATCTTCTGTCTCTCAATTTATTAAAGACTTTAAGTTTGGTTTTGAGAAAAATCTAGAAGCGATAGCCTTTATTAGAGAACATCGTTTGTGGGAAGGTTTTTGGAAGTTCAACTGGGTTTTTAGACTTTTGATCTTTATAGGAATCGTGGCAGGGTTGAAGTTGATTAATATCTATAATGACTGGTATTCTAATGTAGAAGTTTCGAATCCTGTAGAACTGACGATGAGTATCGGTACTTTTTTTGGTGATTTCTTTTCAGAAAGCTATAATTTCTTCTTCTTAAGTGGTTTCAAATACGTCATCTTGATCTTAGTGGAGATCATCGTCTTTCACTTTGTCCGTCGAAGCTTAGAAATCAAAACGGGCATTTCTCAAGATTTTACTCCAAAAACCTTTATCAAGGCCGAAGTTCGAATGATCAAAATCGTCGCTCGCAATTTTGGGATAGAATACGTGCTGATGATCATCATTGGTGCTGGACTTTCGATGTTTAGTTTATCTTTCCTTAAAGCACCCATCTTTATTTTTGTTCAGGCCTTTTTCCTCGGATTTGCCGTACTAGACAATTATAATGAAATCTTTGGGATGAGTATCCGACAGAGTGCAAAATTGACAACATATTATCCCGGTCTTTCAGTTGCGGTGGGTTTGACCACCTATTTTTTACTCCTTATTCCTGTTTTAGGGGCATTTTTGGCTCCTTTTCTAGTTGGGGTAGTTGCTACCCTTGCTTTCCATGAGCTCCGCGAAGCGGAGGGAGGCTGGCGTTTTGATTGGGCGAGTATGCCAGTTAAAAAGAAGAGAAAGGCCGTAAAAAGGGAATTCTAGCCTAAGAGACGTTCTAAGTATCAGCAAATGTTAAAAATCTGAGCAACATCTATTGAGACTTTCCACTTGTGTATCCTAATCTTATGAGAGCCAGTAAATTAACAATTGTTGATAACTTTTGTGGATGAATTGTGAGGAAAATGATTTGCATATCACAGTGTAAAAAATGTACATTTGATAAGATTAGGGTCAAAAATAGTAAATCAATTTTTACCCAAATAAGGTTTTGTTTTGTATATTTAGAAAACGGCCTGAAAGGTACCATTCAGGCTGAAACCGTGTAAATGAGCTCGAGACTGATAATAGTTAAGATCACTCCTTTACACAGATATGGGTTCTGAAACACAGCTGCCGCCTTCTGGCGATGCCTCATAGTAGTGCAAAGAACTCTATCAAGCCTTCTACTTAATACGCTTAAGAAAGAGGGTGCCCGTTGGGAACCGACTTCGGTCGGGGTAAGGGCAAAATAAAAAACCGCAAATACCTTCCAAGGTACTTGCGGGTCTAAGGGATTCAGAGATTTCGGTTTCTGGCTCCCTTTTTTAAGAAGATAAAGGTTATTAGAATAAACTCTATTGATCTCCAAACTTCTCTTTATAATCTCTAATGCTCTGACGTACAATCTCCATCGCCAATTCGCGATCTTGAAATTCTTCAACCACCACGGTCTTATTCTCCAATTTTTTATAATCTTCAAAAAAGCACCGCATCTCCCGAAGCAAGTGCCCCGGTAATTCACTAATGTCATTGATGTGATTAACACCCATATCTCGAGCTGCTACTGCAATGATCTTATCATCGGCTTCTCCGCCATCAGACATTCGCATCACCCCAATAACTTTCGCTGGAACGATACACATCGGTACGACTGCAATCTGAGAGAAAACCAAGATGTCTAATGGATCTTTATCCTCACAATAGGTTTGCGGAATAAAACCATAATTAGCCGGATAATACATAGAAGA
>CAYQRA010000291.1:0-8069 GCA_964419315.1 uncultured Saprospiraceae bacterium
TACATTGACTTTGATGGGGGCCTGTGCCTGTAGTTGGATAAAACAAGAACAGAATAAAAGGAGTAATAAATTTTTCATATTTTTTATTTTAGATTTATAAATAGTAAAACCTATGCGAAAGGAATAAGCTGCTAGGATTTACTTTTACAATATCTAAGTCAATATTAGGATCAACAAGCCAAATGATTGAATCGGAGCTAAGAAAAGATGAAAATCAACTTTGACTTATTTAGTGATTTTATTGACCAGCTCTAAAAAATCATCTCGTCGACTGATACTCATTGGAATAATCGAATCATCCTGCATGGTTATAGAAGGATTTTTGGATCGACCGTATTCTTTGATGTGGTTGAGGTTGATCAGGTGAGAACGACTAACGCGGTAGAAATTAAAATTCTCTAAAATTTCTGCATACAATTTTAGTGTTTTGGAGACTAAGATTTTCTTTTGACCTAGCAAAAAGAAGGCAGTATAATTTCCTTGGGATTGGCAATAGAGAATGTTTTCTAAATCAACAAAAGAATATCCAGATTGGGTAGGGAGAACCAATTTTTCGGAGCGACTGTTGAGATTCTCTTGGAGTATTTCAATTTTCTTTTGACTGACATTTAAAGTCTTTCTTTCTTTTACGATTTGGATCGCAGCCCTCAAGTCTTCTAAGTCAATCGGTTTTAGCAAATAATCAATAGCGGAAAGCCGAATGGCCTTGATGGCATATTTGGAATAGGCGGTTGTAAAAATGACTTCAAAAGTGGGTTTGGGAAAGTAATTGAAAAGGGCAAAACCATTTTCTTGAGGGAGTTCGATGTCAAGAAAGACGAGGTCTGGTTGATGTTGGTTAATCGCTTGAACGGCTTTGGAGACTCGGTCTACCGTAGCCACAATTTCCACATCTTCACAAAATCGGGAAATTAAATTGGTAAGGATCAACTGAATATCTTCTTCATCTTCAATAATGATAGCTCTTAGTTTCATTTTGTTTTAGATTGGTTGTTTATTGTTAATTGTTGGGCAATAAATGGAGACCTTTATTCGAGTACCAATGGCTTTTTTACCTTGGAACAAATCTTCTACTTTTAAACTAGAATTATGTTGATTTTTTTTATCCTGATTGATAATCTGAAGGCGTTCTTCAATAATTCGAATGCCAGAAGAACGGTGCAGTTTCTGATAGGCAAATTGACTATTGATCGCTTGTGATTTTTTCCGACCAATGCCATTGTCTTCGATTGTAAAAAGCAAGAATTTATTTTCTTTCGAAATATTCAATTTTAGATAGCCCATTCCTTCTTTATGGAAGAGCCCATGTTTAAAAGCATTTTCAAGAATGGGCTGTATCAAGAGGGGAGGGAGTTTGATATCGAATAAAGAATTTTGTAATTCCGAATCGACCTTAAAGTCTATGCTTATTTTATTTTTAAACCTTAGTTTTTCTAAATCCAAATAGATGTTTAGAAAATCAATTTCTTCTTCCAAAGTGATTAGCCTTTGTTCTGAAAAATTAAAAATGGTTCGGATCAATTTGGCAAAACGAGAAAGATAAACCAATGCCATTTCTTCATCATTAATGAATAAAGATTTTTGAATAACACTCAAAACATTGAAAATAAAATGAGGATTCATTTGTGCTTGTAAAGCTTGCTGTTTGAGCTGGCTCATTTTGTCTTGGATGCTTCGCTTTTCCTCTTTTTTGCGAAAATGGTTTTGTAGTATTAAAAATACTCCACCCAGTGTAAATACGATTACGAGTAGTTTCAACCACCAAGTTTGCCACCAGGCCAAGGCAATAGATATCGAAACCTTTGCTGCTTGCAAACTTTCCACTCCATCTTCATTAATGGCATAAACTTCGAATTGATAATCTCCCGGATTGACCACTGGATAACGTGCAGAAGTCGCATGGGTATAAATCCAATCTTGATCTACGCCAGACATTTTGTATTTATAGCTAATGGCATCTTTTGCCTTAAAGCCCAATCCAATAAAATCAAATCGTAGGTTGTTTTGGCGATGTCTGAGATGCAGCGAAGTATCTAAGGCTTGGTCTTTTTCCCAGATTTTAAAACCAGTCAAATAAACAGGCGGCGTAATCTGATTTTTATGAATCAGGTCTTTAGGGAAATAGGTAATTCCTTTTGAAGTAGCTATCCAGACCTGTTCTTTAGCAATAATTACATCATATATTTCATTAGAAGATAAACCATCCTTCTTATTGATTAAACCTATTTTTTTAGTAGTTAGATTTAGGTAGTTCAAGCCTTTATTGGTTGCAATCCAGAGCAAAGAATCGCTGAATACAATTCGCTTGCATTGATTACTAGCAAGTCCATTTTCTTTTCCATAGCGAACTACTGTTTTCTTGTTTTTGATTCCTAAAATTCCATTTGTTTTGGTACTCACCCACAACATGGAATCTGGTGTCTGTAGGATCGAAGTGACATAGTGTTTTTGATGTTGATTATTTTCTAAATAGGGACTCATGGTATCTTGATAAAAATAAAGTCCTTCCGTAGTTCCCAACCAAATATTCTGAAAAACGTCTTCCTGAATAGCATAGGTTCTTCTATTTAAAATGTTAGTGATGCATTGATCAGGGGAGGTGAGCGGACCATTTATAAAACTAGCATAGTTCGACCTCCCAAACCAATTTCGACCTTGGCTATCCTCTATACTAACTTTTGTACTCTTTAAATTTTTAGAGGTAAATCTTTTTTGCAACTGCTTGTCAAGCACCAAAAAGCCACCATCAACCGCACAATAAAAATCACCTTGGTGGTTTTGATAAATATCTAAAACCCTCCCTTTGGTTTTCAAATCCATTATTATTGGCTTTTCCCCCGCTTGATGAACCACAATTTTGCCATCACTGTGGCCACTAATAATTCTATTTTCTAGACTGTCATAATACAGGTGGTGCACTTCATTATTGGGTAAGCTTCCTTCTCTTGTGTTCCTAGAATAGACTGCATACGAAGGGATGATTCTAACTCCTTGGCTCGTGGTGCTAACCCAAAGGTTACCTTCTCTATCTTTTGAAATATAATTAGCATTTATGTTTTTTACTACTTTTACTGGAGTAGTAAATTCAGATTTTGAGTTTATCGGAATAGTCCAAAGTCCAGTAGTACTTGTTATCCAACATAGGTCATCTATAACTTTTAGATTGGTGATTCTTACCGCCTGATCAAAAGCGGCCAATTGTTTTAGGCGACCATTATTTAGCGTCATTATTTTAGTAAATTCATTTTCTGAATTTGATGGTTTAGAAATGTGAGTCATTGAAAAAGGCTCGAAAGAAATCCTTTTACCTTTTTGAAGTGAATATTTTTTTTGTTTAATTTTTCCATCTCTTCTAACCGTAAAATGATTCAAATGAGGATCAGAATAATCCCAGATAAAGGATAGGGAACGCTCCCTGTTTTGAATGGAATAATTGTCAGGAAAGGGAGTAATAATTTCTTGACTAAAAACAGGGGGCTTTTTCTCTACCAGATGATAAATCAATATTTTTCTTTCTCTTGAAGGATTTCCTTCTGAAAATAACCACATCAGGTTTCCGCCAATTCGGATATCAACGATACGATTCTCAATCAAATTAGGGTCATCTAGAAAAGGATATATTTGATCCTTTTGCACATAGGTTAATTGTCCAGAGAGATTGACAAACCAAATCCGGTTCCACTTGTCTTTTTGCACCTTCAGTACCTCATTATCTCTAAGTTTTTCACTAGAGAAAGTTTTAAAAGTTTGACCATCGTATTTAGTAATCCCATTTTCTGTTCCCATCCAAATAAAACCAAGATCATCTTGCAAAATCTCATACACGGTCATACTTGGTAATCCATCTTCATCGGTTATCGACCATGAGGCCAGTTCTTGGCACTGCACTTTAATGGTCAGGCCAATGCAGATAAGAAGCCAGAAAATGATAAAAGAATGACTTAGTTTTAGTTTGATTCGAAACTTCAATGTTAGATTACATTTTGACTAAATAACGTACGGGGTATCTGTTTGTTATCTATGCCAACAAATTAATTACATTTTAAAAGAAGTCTACCTAAAAACTTTAAAGTAGTCTTAAACTTTTGAGTCTTTCTGTAAAAGTGTTTGTGCATAGATGCTTCGCAAGGATTTTTTTTCTACTCTAGCTGCTAACCAAATCAATAGTTCATAAATACTAATGGGCTCTGGTTCTACTTGTTTAAAAGGGATTAAGTTTTTTCTAAATTGGGAAAAAGCATTTTGCCTTTCTTTGCCGGGGAGCGTGTTCATTAGATTTTTAAAATGACTAAGAATCACTTTTTCGTAATCGTTCTCTTGGGTTTTGCTAGTAAGTTGTCTTTTTACCGAAGAGTAAAAATACTCAATCAACTGGTCGTGATCTAGTTCAAAATGAATGATCAGGTTCATGATTCTGGCAAAAAATTTTACATCCTTCCTAATCGTTTTATTTTGTTCGTCTAAGATAATATTTACCCATTTCTGCGCCTTCTCAAAATCTTCCAACAAAAAATACAAAACCAAAGCATTATAATAAATGGCAATTGCTCGAGCATGATTAAATTGCGGAGCATGTTTTTGTAGTTTCGTCTGGATGGATTCCAAATATTCTTTTCCTTCCTCTAAACGATTTTGATTTAGATAGAATAGCAATTTAAAATACAAAATATTTTGAAAGGTTTCGGTCTTATCCTTATCATTTTTTTGACGCAAATCTTCCATAACCTGCACATATTTTTCAAAATGGTCTACTTTTCCCAAAAGGATGGCGTTTCCCAAATAATTGGAGATGTGAATTTTATAGAGGTTAGAATTGGCTTTAATCATCTCAGGATAGTTTTCCCATACTCCGAGAATTTTTTTGTGGTACTCATAAGCGGTCTGACGTTCGCCACCTATCTTGGCTTCGATACAGCGAATATTAAATTTTAGGTATTGCGCAAAAAAAGAAGTCGGAGAAAAACGATCTTCCATCAAGGGATGATCTCGAATCTCTGATAATAGGTTTGAAAATTTATTGAGTGAAGTCCAAGCGCCATTTCTAAAGCAGAGCAAAATACTATGGTTGAGTTTTCGATAAGTATATTCTTGTTCAAGAATACTAGCCGCTTCGAAAATTTCATCGTAAATCTTATTCGTTTGTAGGAACAAGTCTTTCTCTTTAGTCGCCACTATTTGGATGGCTTGCTTTTTCAACACCTCTATTAGAATAGGATATTGATGGTGTTTCAATGCTTTTTTCTTAATGCTTTTTAAGAGCAAAGCACTTTCTTTTTTAAGCCCCTTTATTTCCAAAACTCTCAACTCCGAAAGTAGTCCGTACAATTGAATATCTATTTCCTGATTCTCATGATAAAGCCTTAAGCTTTTTAGAATCATCTTGTAAAGATAGTTTTGATAATAGCCAATGTGCTTTAAAAAATTGGCTCCCGCAAAGGATTCTCGAAGTGCCTTTTGGTTATACTCTGGCAGCTTATAGATCGCATGGAATAGATGTAAGTATTCACTATTCGATCCTTGGGATTGCGCAAATTTTACAAAATAACCCTTCTCATTTTTATTCAAAGAGTGAATTAAGGCATATAATTTAGGAGATAATTTCATTTTCGAAACCTAATTTTTTGGGGTGAAAAGTACGTTTTTATAAACCTAAAACTATTTTCAATGCTTTTCGAAACCTAAAAATACAGAAATTTTGAATTGTATGTTAGTGTCTTGTTTGCGATTTTTGAAATCAGAAAGCATAGGATAGCTCTTAAAGAAAGATTTTAAATACTCCGAATTACCAAGCTTTTAAAACAATTGAATAACATGATGCGATACCTACCTTCCCGATTGGAATTAGCTGGAAAGCAAAAGGAAAAAAAACAAATTGAACTGAGTAATATTAGCGGCTTAGTACCAGTAGATCCAGAGCACGAAGTATTGATAAAACTTAAAACGACTATTGCCCAAATTGAAGAGGTACTCACCAAAGCAAATCAAAAAAGTACGCCTCTTGCGGACCATAAAGAAATGCTAGAAAGACTTTCCGAAATGGAATCCCTTTTAGTCGAACTAAAAAATAAGACAGCACAAATCGAGGGTAAAGAAAGAAAAATTGTAGTCAGTTCTATTGTCCCAAATTGGCTAAAGGACGATTTGCAAGATATCAACAAAGCGATTAAAACTTTGGCTAGCTTTGAAACTTCCATAATACCTGAGGGACAGGATTTTATTTCTTTTGATACTCCCGAATCTGCTCAGGACAAACCTGATTTTTGGGTTCAAGATAAATTCTTGGTTTTTGAAAAGCATGCCAATGGGGAAATTTGCCCTGTTGATGATTCATTGGGACGTATCGAACACATTGCCTTTATTTATTATAGCAACCCAGACGAGGGATTAGATTTTCCTTTCAATACCAGGAATAGTTATAATAAAGTTTACGTAGATCTTATCTTAAAAATGGCACGAGTTTTCAAAAATATGCCTGCCTTAAAAAAGGAAGCGAAGCGTCCCCGTATCGCCTTACTCGAAAACCGAACTGAATCAAAGTCTGATAACGCAGCAGAAGTTTATGAAGGCGTTCATCAGCAAACCGTAAAACTTACAGGCTCTCCTGATTTGATATTTAAAGGTGGAAATGTTCTCTTTATCGGTGGCTACGCATTAATAGGCTATGATTCTGTACTTGAAAGCTATTTTAAGGATTACAAAGAAATTACCAAGCAGTTTAAAGGAATGTATACGGATAAAAAATTGCACAAAGCATTTAACAAAAAGATGGATGCCTTTGCTAAGGCATTCAAAACCTCTTTTTCAAATAGCACAAGCATTCCTGAATCTCATATTATTTTCATTGGCTCAAAAGAAATTATTTATCAATCCATGCATGCAAAAGTCAGTGGACATAGAGGGCTAGCCGCAGACCTTGAGGAACATAATTGGATTGGAGGGGATAGCTGTTTTTCACAATGGATTTACCATATTGATTTATTTATCAATGGTGCAGGGAAAGACGAAATTGATATTAACAAAAGCAATAGGATCTTTGTCGGACAGCCCGTGAATACAGAAAATGTTTATTCTCCTTTGTATGAACTAACCAAGAAATTTACAGATGAGGTAGCTGATCAACTGACAGAGAAAGGTTTTACTGTTTATAGAAATCCCTTACCCTTGACCTATATTCATTCCAATGAAGAGGGTGGGAAAATCAGGAAGAAATGGTTCCTTGCTTCCTACAACAACTGTATCGTACAATATACAAAGAAGATAGAGGATCGCTATGTCTGGCTGCCAGTATATGGAAGTGATTTTTCAAATGAATACATCATGATTGATGGAGAAAAAATGAATTGTGGAGATTGGAGTCACTTAAAATCCTATGATCTAGAGAATAAAAGAATTTGGGAATCGATTGGTTTTAAAGTTCAAATGCTCACAAATTATTTGCCCTTTGCGATGTTAAGAGGCGCCACTCGCTGTCTATCAAAAGTATTGCAAAGAGGTCCTTTAGAGGAATAGAATTGCAATAAGACTAAGAGTCGCTTCCGCTAAAAATATTTTTTCATTTAAAATTAAATCAAGATGTCTGCACTAGAAAAAACAAGTAAAATTACCTGCTTGATTAGCACTGAAAAACTGAATGTAATTCATGATGGGAACACCACCTCATTTAATACCGCCAATGGTGTTTATTTCCGTTTAGATCGAAATGATAATGCCTGGAAATTATTCATTGAAGAAGGTAAGCAAGTAGACCGTACCAATGCTCCGAAAGGCTATACAGAAATAAATACCCTTATGACAAAAAGTAGCATCGAGTTCTCTGATCTTGACGGCCCTTATGACCCTGATCCTATATTGAGATTTATTGGCATAGAAGATATTAGAGATGGAATAACTCAACCTAATTGGGATTACATGCTAAGAAAATCATACGTGAGTATCAAAACTATACAGGGAACCAATCGACTGAGTATTCGCAAAGCACACTATACGTCCTAAGTACATTGTAAAGTAATTAACGTTCAATTTTGATGGTCTCTTTTTAGATTTAGACTTCGTTATTTTTTTCGACCAGC
>CAYQRA010000292.1:0-8069 GCA_964419315.1 uncultured Saprospiraceae bacterium
AATCAATTGTCTCCATACCAGCAGCAGGCTTATCGCTTTTTGCTCGAGAAAGGAGTCAATAAACGGTTTATCACAGATAAGATTCTCAGCCACCCAAAAGTCAATTATGCTCCATTGCGAGGATACGAAGATTTATACATTAGAGTCCTTTGGAGTTTCTTTGCCAGTAAGACTAAGGCCAGCCAAAAGGCAGGAGCTTTTGTAAGTTGGTGGAAAAATGGTCGCTTGACAGAAGATGGATTACATGCAAGAATGGTAGAAACCGTTTTGGAAAGAAGCAAAGTCCTTCCTCAAAAGGAAAGAGATGAGCGCAAGACGGTGGTTTTCAACTCCAGAGAAGGCGAATTGTTTGAGGATCTTAGTCGCCGAACCTTAGCGATCAATAATTTTAACATCATTGATTTTAAGAAGAAATACGGCAGTATTCACCAACATTTTCTAGAGGAAGTCGAAGAAGAATACAGAACAACCCTAGAAGCGTCTCACCAAGACTTTGACCTCAATAAATATCAAAAATCAATAGATCACCAGGTTTATCATAAGTGTAAAGCTTGGTTACAACAAGAAATGAGGTAAATTACCTACGAATTATAAGAAATAATGGCAACTACCAAGGTAGCGATTACGTAAGGTGTATGGTGAAAGTCGCCTTTAGATTCGTTTACTAACGTCAAGTGTAAAAGCATCCAGATTAGGTTTTACACGGAATGAAGGATAAAATTTGTGTCGGAAAGCCTACATGTTATGGTTAAGCCAAGGCTTATCAAGTGCAATGGGTTTAGTTTTTGATATTTTGTGAGTATCCATTTTTCTTGGATCTAGAGATGCTCTTTCTTATTTAAGCCAAGGGGTAATAGATTACAACTGAATTGCCCTTGCAGGAATTATTTAACATAAAATCTCGATTATATGAAAAAGCTTTTTCCCCTGCTTTTTTTATGCTTTTGTTTCAATCCTTTTGTTTTTGGTCAGATGTGGAATGGTCAAGATACACTTTATGGAAATGAGTGGATCAACTATTCCAATGACTATTACAAAATAAAAGTAACAGAAGACGGGATATACCGCATCTCTTTCCAAGAACTCCAAAATGCCGGGGTTCCAGCTTCTTCCATCAATGGATCCGAATATAGCCTGATGTACATGGGAGTAGAAGTGCCTATTTTTACGACCACTAATAATTCCTTTTCCTCCGGAGATTTCATAGAGTTTTATGGCAAAAAAAATAGAACAGATTTAGATAGATACCTTTTCATTGACCCAGATAATGAAATGTTGAACCCAGAGTACAGTTTGTTTACAGATACCTCTGCTTATTTTCTAACCTGGAGTGCCGGAACAACGAACCAAAGAATCCAATCTGTTAGCAATGCTTTGAATAACCTTCCCACAGCGGAACCTTATTATTTGCATAAAGAAGTCAACAGTTTAACCGAATTAGTCATTCAAGAAGCAGATATACATTCTGTTGCTGTTTCCAGCTTTAAATATGTGGAAGGTTTTTCTTCTAGATTTAGAAGAACTTCGACTATCGTTGTTTCCACTTCCTCTATTTATACAGGAGTTGCCAAGAGTGATTTGAAAATAAGGTTGGCCACCAGCATTGCTGATCATAATTTGGAAGTTAAATGGAATGGTGCAGTAATCGTAGATGAGGAAGTGAATGGATTCACTATGCAAGAATATGACAGAGAATTGAATACTGCAGACATCAAGGCAAATAATAATGTAAGAATACGAGGACTTATTGGTGCACAAGATCGTCTTTCTCCAACGCTCATCAACCTTACTTATCCTCGATTATTTGATTTTAATGATGAAAGTAATTTTCATTTTGATCTACCCCAAAGTACAGATAAAAAATACATTGAGATTACCAATTTCAATGCAGGAAATGAAGATCCAATAGTCTACGATTTTGCAAACAACAAGAGATTAATTGCTGCTTATGATGCTGCTGCCAGTGTGGTTCGTTTGGCTTTGCCACCAGAGACTAATCCGCGCCAGCTTTGCATCGCAAGTCCAGGGGAAGGAGTGAAAATGGTGACGGGTTTGGAAAGAATGAATTTTGTAGATTTAAATTCGTCCGAAGCCGATTATGTGATTATCTCTCACCCAGCACTCTATGATGATGGCAATGGCCAAAACTGGGTGCAAGAATATGCCAACTATCGACAAAGTCTAATAGGAGGAGGATATACACCAACCATTATAGATATCCATCAATTGTATGATCAATTTTCTTACGGAGTTGAACGAACACCAATTTCTATCCGAAATTTTGGACACTTTATTGAGAAAAAATGGCCCAACACAAAATATTTTTTCATTATCGGAAAGGCTCGGGAATATCCCTTTGCCCGAACCAATGAGGATTTAGCATTAGCGATCAACCAATCTTATTTTGTACCTACCTTCGGGATGCCAGGATCGGATAATTTATTGCTTTCAAATAATTATTCCAGTATTCCCATTTTTGCTATCGGAAGATTGGCGGCTTCAACTCCCAATGATGTTAAAGTGTATTTGGAAAAAATGCAGACTTTAGAATCGAATAATAATCTCCCCCAGACCTATGTGGATCGAGCTTGGCAAAAACGCATCTTGCATCTGAGTGGTGGAGATCCAACGATCCAAGTTCCTATTGCCGGTTATCTGAAAACGATGGAAGAGGTGATTGAAAACAATAAGTTTGGAGCAGAGGTAACCACTTTTTATAAAACCAGCACCGATCCAGTTCAAATTTCAGAGTCAGAGGAGATATTTGATTTAATCAATAATGGAGTTTCAATCCTTACTTTTTTCGGTCACTCAGGAGTAGGTACCTTTGATTTTAATATCGACAATCCGGATAATTATTTCAATTATGGAAAATACCCACTCATGTTTTCTTTGGGGTGTTTTTCTGGAAATATACATACCTCAGCGATTGGAATCAGTGAACGCTTTCTATTCTATGAAGACAAAGGAGCGATTTCTTTTATTGCTTCTACCGGACAAGGGTACATCTCCGTACTTAGAAGATTTGCAGAGCGCTACTATAGTTTGGTTGGAGATGAAATGTATGGAGAGGGGATAGGGGATGTTATGAAAAGAACGATTGAAACTTTTGATGTGGAGAAAAGCCGAACCGTCGAAACGCTACACCAACAATTTACCTTGCACGGTGACCCTGCCATGCGTTTGAATCCAAGACCCGGCCCCGATTATGTAGTTGATGCCAGTACGGTTTCTTTCGAACCTGCTACTGTAAGTTCTGTTTTGGATAGCTTTTCTATTAATTTTGAAGTAAGTAACATTGGGCGAAATACTCCGGATTCTTTTTTCATCAAAATAGAACAAAAATTACCTGCAGGAGATGAAGTTACTTTGATCTTGGATAAAATAGAAGCGCCAGGTTTTGGAAATAAACTAAGTTACAAAGTCCCCAATTTTGGAGTAATTGCTTCTGGGCAAAATCGAATTTTTATTACAGTAGATGTAGAAAGCGAAGTAGATGAATTACCTAGCCCCATTGCCGAAATGAATAATGAGTTATACAGTGGCAATGGACTAAAAGGAATCTCGCTATTTATTACAGACAATAGTGCAAAAACGATTTATCCAGAAGAATTTGCGATTATCAGTACGCCCAAAGTAAGCTTAAAATCTTCTTCTCGGAATACGATGGTAGGGGAGCAAATGTATGTTTACCAAATCGATACCACCGAACTATTTAATAGCCCAGCCCTACAAAGCAAAGAATTGACTCAGATAGGAGGAGTAATAGAATGGGAACCTTCTCTTAATTTAGAAAATGGAAGAGTTTACTATTGGCGAATAAGCCCAGATAGTATGAATACGGAAGTAGGCTATGTTTGGAATACGAGCTCTTTTATTTATTTGGAAGGAGAAACAGAAGGTTGGAATCAATCTCATTATTACCAGTATAAAAAAGATCAGTTTGAGGGAATGGGAGTAGAGCAAGGAGAAACATTTGATTTTTGGGTAAATGGAATTTTTTATACCGTAAAAAATAAGGTTAAAGAACCCAATGCGAATCCAGAGTTCAATTATAACTTTGATACCCCTGCCAATTCAGTACGGCCTTGGGATTATACAGACTCTGGTATGGCGGTCTTTGTCGGTGATTCCATCACTGGCCTTGGCTGGGAAAACCCTCCGGGGGGGGCTTATGGTACTATTAATCCAGTAAACAAAACAACCCGAGCATTTGCTTTCCCAACCTCCACCACAGAAGAACGCAAAGCATTTATTGATTTCCTCGATAATGTGGTACAGAAAAATAATTTTGTCTTTATCTTTTCTTTTCTAGATGATGCTACTGCAGATTTTTATCCGGAAACCTGGGCACAAGACTCGGTTACCACTGGAACCAATATCTTTCAATACCTGGAATCTCAAGGAGCTACTTTATCTCGCGGGTTAGAATCTTTAGGCTCGGTGCCCTACACTTTTATCTACAAAAAAGGAGTAGAAGTTTTATCAGAAAAAATAGCACCGACTAAAGGAGAAACACTGATCTCTGAAGTATTTTTACCCGTTTTGAGAGATGAAGGAAATATAATTACAGAAAAAATTGGTCCTGCTTCCAATTGGGAGGAACTAAGTTGGGATTATGAATATTTTGATCCATTAGAAGATACGGTTTCCGTATCGGTCTTTGGCGTAGATAATGAAAATAATGAAGTGCTACTGGTCATGCCTACCATGGAAAAAGAAGTTGCTTTAAACACGATAGATCCAGCGGTTTATCCTTATTTAAAATTGGAGTATAAATCAAAAGATATCCTTAATAGAACTTCTCCGAATCTCAAATTTTGGCGAGTCAATTATAAAGGGATTCCTGAATCCGCAATTAATCCGAATCAAATTTTACAAGTCTATAATGATACACTTCAGGAAGGAGAAATGTTTGTTTTCGAAACAGCGATAGAGAATATCGGAAACTATAATATGGATAGCCTTTTAGTGAAATACACCATCACCGATAATACAAATAGTAGTGAGGTGAAAACAGAACGGCTTGCGCCATTATTGAAAGACAATAGCCTGGAGACAACATATTCTTTTCCAACTCGTGGCCTCAATGGCCCGGTTAATTTCTCCATGGAAGTCAATCCAGATGAAGATCAACCCGAGCAATACCAATTTAATAATTTCGCAAATTATCAGTTTTTAGTAAAATCGGATGAGCGAAACCCACTCCTCGATGTTACCTTCGATGGAACCCATATCATGGATGGAGATATCGTTTCTGCCAAACCAGAAATACTGATCGCACTAAAAGATGAAAATCCTTTTTTACGATTGGAAGATACGGCATTGGTAAAAGTGTACCTCACGGATCCACTAGGAGAGCAGCGACAATTTTATTTCTCTAGCGATACCGCTACTTTTTATCCACCTTCCAATGCTAAAAATCGAGCTTTGATAGAAATTAATCCCGTACTAAAAATGGATGGGATGTACGAATTGATCGTACAAGCTCAGGATGTTACGGGCAATCAATCTGGAGATATAGACTATAAAATCAATTTTGAAGTCATTACCAAAAAATCTATTTCTAATATACTCAATTACCCCAATCCTTTTTCTACCTCCACTCAGTTTGTCTATACCCTGACCGGAGATGAAACCCCTCACCATTTTAAGATTCAAATTCTAACCGTCTCTGGCAAAATCGTCCGAGAAATCACCGAACAGGAATTAGGACCATTAAAGGTAGGAACGCATCGGACAGATTACACTTGGGATGGAACAGATGAATATGGCCAACGGTTAGCCAATGGAGTCTACCTCTATCGAGTGGTCGCTAAAAATATTGATGGAGAGGATTTTGAAAAATACGAAACCAATACCACCCAGTTTTTCAAGAATGATTTTGGAAAAATGGTGATTTTGCGTTAAGCTTAATTTTGTCAAGCTATATGAAGGTGCAAGTGGAGGACTTATCCACTTGCACCTTCTTTTTTTGGTAGTTCTACTGATAAAGCATAGCTTTACCGATCAGAAAAATAAACCTGAACAAAAAAGAGTGGGAAGACGATATGATTCCATTTAACATCCCTTATGTCTCCGGAAAGGAGATGGATTGTATCAGTGATGCCATCCAGAGGAAAAATCTTGCTGGAGAAGGTTTTTATACCAAGGCCTGTCAGGAAAAATTAGAGGTTTTTACTGAGGCCAAACGGGTATTATTGACGCCTAGCTGTACTCATGCGCTCGAGATGAGTGCTTTATTACTCGACCTAAAAGAAGGAGATGAGGTCATTATGCCTTCTTTTACCTTCGTTTCCACAGCCAATGCCTATGTATTACGAGGAGCAGTGCCCGTATTTGTAGATCTGCGGCCAGATACGATGAATATTGATGAAAAATTAATTGAAGCCGCCATTACTCCCAAAACCAAAGCGATTGTAGTCATGCACTATGCAGGAGTAGCTTGTGAGATGGATGAAATTATGGCCATTGCCAATCGTCGAAATATCAAGGTGGTCGAAGATGCTGCCCAATGCCTAGGAGCTCATTATAAGGGAAAACATTTGGGCACCATTGGGCATTTTGGAACCTTTAGTTTTCACTCTACTAAAAATATCCATTGCGGAGAAGGAGGTGCCTTATTGATCAATGATCAAAGCCTGATTACACGAGCCGAGATTATTCGAGAAAAAGGAACCAATCGTAATCAGTTTTTGCAAGGAATAGTCGACAAATATTCCTGGGTAGACGTGGGTTCAAGTGTTTTATTGGGAGAACTGAATGCTGCTTTTTTATTTGCTCAAATGCAAGAAATAGAATCCTTGACGATTAAGCGAAAGCAAATTTGGGAAAATTATTTTCAAAGTCTAAAAGTGCTAAATACCCTAATTGAACTTCCGGTGGTTCCAGAGGATTGCCAACACAATGGACATATTTTTTACCTCAAGTGCCGAGATGGAGAGGAGCGTAAAAATTTGATTGCTCATTTAAAAAGCCATGCCATCTCTTCGGTTTTTCATTACGTACCTTTGCACAGTTCTTTAGCCGGACATAAGTTTGGTTATTTTCATGGAACAGACGAAAAGACCAGTATCGAAAGTAGCCGTTTATTGAGATTGCCTTTATATCCGGATTTAGAGAAAGAGAGTCAAGATAAAATTACAAGCTTGATTTTGGATTTTTATCAAAAGCCTAAATAAATATGCGAGTCATTTTTGGAGTAGGGCATATGTCAAATTTTGGCATGGAAGTACTTCTGAACACCTTGAAGCATCCTTATTTTCAAGTCGATACCATTGTCATCGCCAATTGTGATCGCTGGCTTTTTTTTGAAAAAAAATTGTCTCCTCAAAAGAAAATTAGTCTGCGCAGATTTAAGAAAATACATGAGAGAAAAACCCAAGATTTACAAAACCTATTAGAGAAAAGCCAACATCAGGCAAAGATAGTGGCAGTTGGACATATGGATGAATTGAAAGAAAAGGGAATTGCAGAAAAAGGCTACTTTTTATTTACCGCTGCGTTTCCGCAAATATTTTCTAAATCTTTGCTTCAGGCTTTTCAGGGACGAGCAGTAAATTTTCATCCTTCTTATTTGCCGCGTTGCCGAGGAGCAGATCCTGTTTATTGGACCATTGCGACAAGAGAAGATTTTGGAGGAATTAGTAGTCACTTTATGCTTCCTCAAATTGATACCGGTCCCATCATTGGCCGACTAAAGATTCTTTTTGATCCAGAAAAAATCACCTACGATCTTTTATACCAAGAGGTGTACCAACATATTTTTCGATTACTCAATGAAATGGAAATCTTTTTTAAGGAGCAGCAAAAACCAATACCACAAGAAGAAGAGCAGGCGACCTATTTTCGACAAAATACAAGTATCCATCATCGGATGTATTGGGAAAAGGAATCGAAGGAAGAGCTTAGTGCAAAGATCAGAGCAGGTAGCGCAACATAGTACGTTATTGCACCCAGGTCACTTACACCTTTGTGGTCCAAATGGCCGGAATACGCCAGCCCCACGCCAACCAAAACGAGAATCAGTATGTGAAGGTTCGCTTCCAGGCAAGCAGAGAGTGCCGTAT
>CAYQRA010000293.1:0-8057 GCA_964419315.1 uncultured Saprospiraceae bacterium
TGCGAAATTCAAAGGATTACGTCTTTGACTACCTTGATTTTCTTACGCAAGAAACGACACTTTATCCCAATCCTATTGCTACTCACAGTTTTTTGGAATATACCTTACCTAAAGCCAGTACCATCAGTATTGATTTGTATGAGGTGGATGGAAAATGGGTACAAAATATTTTGACACCGACCCACCGACCAGCAGGTACTCACCAAGAGTCGATCCAATTGGCGACCGGACTTGCCGCAGGAAATTATTTTGTGGTGATAAGTGACCAAAAGGAAAACATGGCTATTTCTTTGGTAAAAGAATAAGAATAATACGATCAGATTTGGCAATATGAAACCTAATGCAATGAAACCGATAAGTCTTTTCCTTTTCTTCCTCTGCCTCCCTTTGGCTTATTCCAATTCTGGAATCTTTCGAATTGATCTTCCTGTATTATCGCTTCTCGATCACGAGCAATTCCTCGACAAGAGGGATCAAAAAACCTATGGAGTCCTAAAGATTGGTAGCCAAAAATGGATGACCGATAACATGGCTTTTCAAACCCCTAAATCGCTCTGTTACAAAAGGAAAAAAGTAAATTGTGAAGAGCAAGGGCGCCTTTATCCCTTTGATGAAATCGGAATGGTTTGTCCTGCCGGATGGCGAGTGCCTAACTTGGAAGATTGGCAGCTTTTAAAAGCGCAGTTTTCTGAGCAAGCCATCCTTGATTTGTTGGATACGGTGGGTTGGGAAAAAAGTACTTTGCATCGAAATAAAGCGGGCCTCAATTTGCAAGGAAGTGGGATTCAAATTGCCAAAAGAGGATTTATTGGGAAAGGCACTGCAACTACGATTTGGTTGGACCAAATGAATGATTATGCAGAATATTACCACGCCCATTTATATGGTGGTGATGGAACCTATTTTGCAGCCACCGATTTTCAAACCCACGAGGTACTACACGCCCATCCAATAGAAAATATTGAAAATAGAAAATTTTCGATCCGCTGTATTTGTGATCAAAAATGATGAAGTCTAATGGAGAAAAATAACTTGGACCATATTATTACTTATTATTTGGAGGAAGAGCAGCGAATGGAATTGCGTTTTCAGGAATGTTTGCTTGAAAAAGATTTTCTTATGGCTCATCATTTTTCTAAAATAATAAATGGACTCAAGCATAAAATAGCGCTCTTGTCAGAATTGGACACCAGTAAAAAATTGAAGATTCAAAGGCAAGAACTTTCTTTGTCCTATTTGGAAAAAAAATGGCAGGCGGAGGAAAATCCGAGGCAGCAAAAAAACCTTAAAAAATTCATAGAGCAGGCTCAACAAAAGATCGCAAATTGGCAAAAACAAACACCTGTTTTTTTTGAGGATAAACAATTGATCGACGACATCATCTTGGATTTGTGGGCAGGTAAAATTAGTGGCTTTAGCATAGTGGTAGATCAACGTGAAGCAATTCGACTAGATTTTAAATGTACGATTCCTCCCATCTTAACGATAAAGATTAAAGAAGCCAAGTCTACTGATTTTAGTACTCATTTTTGGAAATCGAGATGGCCTAAATTGCAAGGTCTAGGTTTTGTGTTGTTAGAAGGTTCTGACAGTCTAAGGCTAGATTGGTCCATGGATGATCCAGATCATACTCAAGATGTGAAGTTGATTTTGGCAAGACTTTTCTTCGAGGTCTTCTACTACAAAGATTTTGGATCACCATTAAATTTAATCATCGAACCCTAGTATAATGGAAGAAATGCTCCAGATCAAAAGTGAGAAAGTGACGATTAGAGATTGGAAAACCAAAGATTTTAAGGTCTATCGCTATTGGCATTCGGGCCAACAGGAATGGATGAAATTCAATGGGCCCTATTATCCACAAAAAAGCGATTCAGAAATTAACGAACAATTGCATACCTTGCTAAGGCAAATGAAAGAAGCTAATTTTCCGACACCGAGAAAACGGGTCGTCATCGCTACCCAAGAAACGGATACCCTAATCGGAACCCTCAGTTGGTATTGGCAAAGCGAAGAAACCAATTGGTTGTCGATCGGCATTGCGATCTATGATGATGGTTTTTGGGGAAAAGGTTTGGGAGAAGAAGCATTGGGGATTTGGTGCCAATATTTATTGGATACCCTGCCAAATATCGTTCGACTCGATTTGAGAACTTGGTCGGGAAATACTGGGATGATGGTTTTGGCGGAGAAATTAGGTTTTCAATTAGAAGCGAGATTTCGCAAGGCGAGGATAGTGGATGGAAAATATTATGATTCTATCGGCTATGGAATTTTAAGAGAAGAATGGGAAGCATTTCAACAAAGTAAAAAATGATCGATCAAGACGTCAATAATAAGAAAAGCATCAAGTATTATGTCAAAGAATACTTAGCAGAAATTGCTGGAGATTTGGCAGGGAAAACGGCAATAGATATTCCTGCTGGCATTGGTACAACTTCTGAAATTCTCTTGGAACACCAAGCCAAGGTAATTCCTTTTGATCTCTTTCCGGAGTATTTTCGTTTGCCTCAATTGTCTTGCAAAAGAGCCGATGTGATGGAGGAAATTCCACTGGCTGATGCGGAAGCAGATTATTTGGTTTGCCAAGAAGGCATCGAACATTTTAGTGATCAAGTAAAGGTTTTTAAGGAGTTTAACCGCGTACTAAAAAAGCAAGGTCGCCTAATTTTGACCACACCAAGTTACTCCAATTTGGCTTCGCGTTTTAGCTACCTGATCTTTGAAAGTGAAAACAATAGATTTATGCCACCCAATGAAATTGATAGCATTTGGATGTCTGATAAATCAATCAGCAAGGAAATTTATCATGGACATATTTTTTTGGTGGGTTTACAGAAATTGCGGATCATGGGGAAATTAGCCGGCTTCCGAATGGTTGAAAATCGTTATGTTCGACTGAGCAAAGGATCGCTGTTTTTATTTCCATTTTTATATCCCTTTATTTTAATCAGTTCCTATCTCAATTATTCCCGCAACATGCGAAAAGATAAGGGGCTTCCTCGGAAAGAGCAACGCCAAGTTTATCACGAACAATTGATGCTCAACATTGCTCCGAAAAACTTATTGAACAAACATACTTTTTTGATTTTTGAAAAAGAAAAAGAAATCGCAGAAGTGGACTTTCGCAATGATACCATCAGTAAATCTTTTGATGAAGTGATGTAAGCTGTATTTAAAGCGAAGGATTTCCAATAATTCCTCAATTTCAACGTTGAATATTTAGGCAAAACCTTTTAGCCTTTCTTATACCACCAAGCAGCACTAATCTCCTTAATTTATTCTTATTTTGTACCATCGCCTTAATGGAATATAGGTGGCTTACAGATTTAGTTCACTTCCTTGATGAACTGCAGTATCGGTTGATCAGAAAACCAAAAAATAAAGTAAATGAAACGAAGCATCCTCTTTGGTCTATACCTTTGTCTTTTCCATAGTTTATCTGCCCAAGATTTTCGTTTTGGTTTGACTTTGAATGGAGCTAAAAGTACCATTGAAAGCAATTTTTCCTTTCCTGATAATTATTTTATTTATTCTACCTTTTCTGGGAAATTCGGTGCGACGGTTGAGAAAAAATTGACTCAATCCTCTGCGCTCGGAATGGAATTACTTTGGGTAATTATGGAGGGAAAGGAATATTTGGATTTTGGAGCGATCGAGTGGAGTTTTACTTCTTCTGGTGGCGTAAACTATCAAGAGTTTTTGATTACAGATCGTACCTATATTCACAGTCACTATATCGGTGTACCAGCTTATTATCGACATTCTTTTGGGAGAATTTCGATCAAAGGTGGACTTCAAGCATTGATTTTATGGTCTATTAATTTAGAAAAACCAACTTGGAAAACGGGTATCGCTGGAGCGGAGGCGGAGCCCATCTATAATTTTGACGATGCGGACGAAATTAATTTTAGAAAATATGATTTAGGTCCTCAAGTTGGAATAGAAATAAAGCTGACGGATCATCTGCGATTACGTAGTGATTTGTATTATGGTTTGACCAATTTATACGCCGAAGAAAGAGTCTGGCGACGCAAAAATAGACAATTCAGTTTTGGCCTTAATTATTGGTTTGGTGAGGAAGAGGGTTGATAAATGTTTTTTAAACAACTTCTATAAAAAAAATAAGGCAAATGCAAAGAAGTATGCTCTTAGGCTTATGCCTCTGTTTTTTCCATGTTTTATCGGCTCAAGATTTTCGCTTTGGCCTAAGTTTCAATGCTGCTAAAAGTAAGGTGCAAAGTAATTTTTCTTTTCCTGATAATTACCGCATTTTTTTTAAGCCATCTGCAAAGATTGGAGCTACGGTAGAAAAGAAATTGACTAAGAAATCAGCTTTGGGAATGGAACTGCTTTGGGTTTTAATGGAAGGACAAGAATTTAGGTATAGACCTTCTGGTTTCAGCTATTCGAGTTGGGGAGGTTTAGAAAGTAGTGGGCCTAGCCAACTGATCATTGAATCAGATCATACCAAAATTCATAGTCATTATATTGGAGTGCCCGCTTATTACCGATATTCTTTTGGAAGATTTTCGATCAAAGGCGGACTGCAAGCATTGATATTATTGTCGCTTAACTTAGAAAAAAGCCATGGAAAACATGGCCTCACTAGCGCTGAGGAAGAACCCTTTTTTCATTTTGAGAACGCGGATCAAATCCCACTCAGAAAATATGATTTGGGGCCTCAACTTGGCTTGGATTTTACTTTAAATCGCCACCTGCGATTGCGCTTTGATTATTATCATGGCTTGATCAATTTGTATACAGCGGAAGCGGAGTGGCAACGCAAAAATCGCCAATTCAGTTTTGGTATGGATTATTGCTTTACTTGGGACACTTATTGAGGGGGCGTTAATTTCCATCACACTCGAATGTCGGAGAATGATTTGGGATAAAAAGCCACCTTGCCTATTATTAATTCCACGAATTATTTACCTTGTGCTTCTAGGATCTTTCAATTATAATACACCAGCACACGGCTATTAAAATGTCAGAAGCACCTTCAACAAGTCTCAACAAATACATTAGTCAAACCGGAATTTGCTCTCGTCGAGAAGCCGATAAATGGATTGAGGCCGGGCGGGTCAAAATTAATGACCAAATTGCCGTCAAAGGCAACCGAGTTTTTGCAAATGATTTGGTTACTATTGATGGCAAAGCACTGCAAGCCAGACCCCAATTGGTTTACATTGCACTCAATAAACCACCCGGGATTACCTGTACCACGGATCTTAAAGACCGAGACAATATTATTGATTTTGTCCAACACCCGAAAAGAATATTTCCCATTGGCCGACTTGATAAACCATCGACCGGTCTGATCCTACTCACCAATGATGGAGACATCGTCAATAAAATTTTACGCGAAGAAAACAACCACGACAAGGAATATTTTGTCACTGTAGATCGACCGATCAGCTCCCGCTTTTTACAGCAAATGAGCAATGGAGTCCCGATTTTGGATACCATCACGAAGAAATGTAAGATCGAAAGAAAAAGTAAATATGGATTTACGATCATCCTAACGCAGGGGCTAAATCGACAGATACGCAGAATGTGCGAATACTTGGGCTATAAGGTCGTGACGCTCAAAAGAGTTCGGATTATGAATGTTAAATTGGGAAATCTACGCGAGGGAACCTGGCGGGATTTGAAACCAGAAGAATTAGCTGGTTTGCAAAAAAGTACCGATGCCTAAGGGGATTTTTCAGCTGTCAATATTTTAAATTGCATTTCTACGTTTTAACATTTAAAAGATCGACCTGTTAAGACCCTTAAAAATTCGTTAAACCATTTGCCCTCTTGCTATTTCTCCATTAAATTGAAAATAAATTATTTTAACTTTGCTTGTGCAAGGAGTAAGTAGGAAATGATTTTCTAAGACCGAAATCTTGTTTTAAAACAACTTCTTAAATATAAAAATAGACACATGAAAAATAATCTTTTGTATTTCTTAGCTTTTGTATTTTTATTGAGTGCCTGTAGAGGAGATGAAACACCGATTAATACTCAAGTCGCTACCTTTCAATACGATGGAGAAAATAGTACTGCGCCGCTTTTAGAAACAGGGGAACATATCCTAGCCGCTCGTTTTTCAGCAAGTGCTACTGCGGCTTATGTGGGACAAACCTTAGATCGGATCGAATTTTTTTTACAAGAAGTTCCGGCAGAACTAGAATTGAGAGTTTATGGAGAAAGTGCTACGGGAAGCCCCGGAGATCTATTGTGGTCGGCAGACCTCAGTGGTGATCTGCGCGCTAATTCTTGGAATGGACATTTAATTAGTTCTCCAATTGCCATTTCTGGAGAAGATATCTGGATTTCTATTCGAGTATTTCACAATAGCCCGACTAGTAGCGTAGGATGTGATTCTGGGCCAGCCAATAATAATGGCGATTGGATTCTCCACGATACTGCCAATAGTTGGACGAGCTTTAGATCTTTCACCAATAATGACGCCGATATCAATTGGAATATCCGAGGATTTGTAGATTAAATCTAGGCATTTACCGAAAAAAAATAATGGAAAGGAAGTATTCCCTCTTTTTTAAAATTAGCAGCTTCCTGTTCCGAAAAATACAGTGGCGCCAAATTTATTTTTGGTGGCCACTCTTTTTTTTATCCTGTTCTTCTTCTGTTCCAGAACTAGTCAAATATCCTGTTTTGGTCACCAATCCCAAGCCTGCGGCTCCCTTGGTGACCTACCTCCAATTTACCGCCGATGAACCGGTTCGCGCCGAAATTGAAATCTTTGATGGAGACCAAAAACGTTGGCTTTACCAACCCCAAGGATTATTCAAACAGCAACAAGCCATCCCATTATTTCAGTTTAATCCCAGTAAGGAATATCAAATAAAATTGCGGGTAAAAGATACTTGGGGAAATGTATCCAAACAAACAGACGCCATCAAATACCGCACTCCCGATTTGCCTAAAGACTTTCCAATACTGGAAGTACTCAAATCCAAACCTGAAAAAAGAGAACCCGGATATACCATACTCAGTCTTGCGCCATTTCTAGCGGAAGGCAAAGATGCTTATCTCATTGCTTTAAACCGCCAAGGCGAGGTCGCTTGGTTTTTTCGGCATCCAGAAAGTTTGGGCTTATTAAAGAAAAGTAGGAGAGGAAATATTCTTGCAAAGCATCAAAGAAATCTAATTTTAGAATTAGATTTGACGGGTGAAATTTTGGCACAATATTCTGATGAAAATTATCAAGAAGGTTTGCGTTTGTTTTTTCAAAAAAACAGTGTTACTCCTGCTGATGAACAAACCAGGCCTTTAAGCCAAAAATTAAAAGTCACTCAAAATACCCTGAAAATAGAAGCGCTGGAAGGCCGTGTAGCATATAATAGGGTTCAAGAGTGGACTTCGACTCCCGACCCAGAAAAAATATTCGAAGTAGCGATAGCGGATGGATTTCGAATAGAAGGTTTTTTACATTTGCCAGACCTCCTAGTGAATTTAATGGATAATTGAAAAGATCTGTATATGTTTTTTAGACAAGCCTCTCCAGAAGATGTCCCCATTATAGTAGGTCTTTTGGCCGACGATCCCTTAGGTCGCGAGCGAGAAGACTTCAGTGATCCCTTACCCGATTGTTATTTACAAGCTTTTTTGCGGATCCATCAAGATCCCAATCAAGAGTTGATGGTAATGGTGGATCAAATGGAAATTGTGGCTACTTTGCAATTGTCCTTTATTCCATACTTGACTTATCGAGGGGGAATACGAGCGCAAATTGAAGCGGTACGAGTCCGCAAAGATAGAAGAGGAGCGGGCTTGGGGCAGGAGATTTTTGCCTGGGCGATCCAAAGAGCCCAAGAAAAAAAGGCCCACGTTCTCCAATTGACTACCGATAAAAAAAGACCAGATGCCATTCGATTCTATGAAAAACTTGGTTTCGTCCCTAGCCACGAGGGCATGAAATTACATTTTGGTAAAGACTAGAGTTTATTCTAAAATGGTTTTATGAGAAAAAAAAGCTGAATTTTTGTTCCAGTCAAGATGAATCCGTGTAACGGATGAACCGCTTGCGGACGGGATGCCCCCGGAGT
>CAYQRA010000294.1:0-8046 GCA_964419315.1 uncultured Saprospiraceae bacterium
AAAGCCGATCCCCAAGTAAAACCACTTCCAAAAGCGGCCAAACAAACGAGGTCGCCATCTTTCACTTTACCTTGCTCCCATGCTTCGCAGAGTGCGATCGGTACCGAAGCAGCCGTGGTATTTCCGTATTTCTGGATATTATTATACACTTGGTCATCACTAAGACCGAGGCGCTTTTGCACAAATTGGCTGATCCGCAGATTGGCCTGATGTGGAATAAACATATCAATATCCGAGGCCTTGTAATTATTGGTTTCGAGTGCTTCTCCAATTACTTCTGGGAATTTTTGAACCGCCATTTTAAAAACAGCTTGCCCTTCCATATTTGGATAAATATCTTGATCTGCCCACATTTTATCGGTCAGATAATTGCCTCCATAAGGTTGATCTGGGTAGCCGTATTTTTCCGTTCCAAGGTGAACACCGCCGTGCATGCCGGGATTGATAAACGCTAATTTTTCTGCATATTCTCCGTCCGCATGTAGGTGTGTAGATAAAATACCTTGGTCTTTTTCTGCTGTTGGTTGGATGACAACTGCGCCAGCACCATCTCCAAAGATGACCGTTACATTTCTTCCTCGCGTAGAAAAATCGAGTCCTCCCGAGTGCAGCTCTGATCCTACCAAAAGTACATTTTTATACATGCCCGTTTTGACAAACTGATCGGCAATAGATAATCCATAAATAAAGCCAGAGCATTGGTTTCGAATATCCAAGGCACCAATTCCGGCCATGCCCATTTGTCGTTGGAGTAAAACACCGCAACCCGGAAAATAATAATCGGGGCTAAGCGTAGCGAAAATGATAAAATCTACGTCTTCATTGGTAATTCCGGCTCGTTCTATAGCAATTTTGGCAGCTTCTACGCCCATGGTAGAAGAAGTTTCTTTATTTCTTTCGCCATATCGCCTTTCTTTGATTCCTGTTCGCTCTTGAATCCATTCGTCTGAAGTCTCCATTACCTTTGAGAGATCATCATTGGTTACGACCCTTTCTGGAACGTAATATCCGATCCCAGCTATTTTTGAATTTAACATAATGTCTTGTTTTTGTTGTGAATGCCTTATTGTTTTGCTTCTGAAAGTGAAAAATCGAAATTTTATAGCAGAATCCAAAAAAATAAAGACTTTTAATGCTAGAAGTTATTTTAAAGCCCAATAAGGTCGCTCGCCCTTTTTTTACTAGCTTAGCGATTCCAATCCATCCTAAATGATTGTCTAAACCAAAAAACATGGAATCCATCAATCCTATTCTTCTTGCTTCTCCGGTGCGTCGATCTGGCACTACCTTACTACAGAGGCTATTATGTTCTGCCCCAAATAGCCTTATTTATGGAGAAACATGTGCTAAGGAGCTAGAGTTTATGCTCCATTTTTATCAGACCAAGCAATTGAATTTGATGCCACAAAAAGTAGTACAGGATGAATTGATGGAGCAGGTATTGGAAGGAAAAGTCAATGATTGGATCGCCAATTTGATGCCGCCCACAGCAGATCATTTGGCGGCGATTGCCAAAAGCTATTTTGGAATTTTGACTTATTACCGAGATTTTGCCCATGAAAAAAAACGACCGATTTGGGGATTGAAAATGGCAGAATGGTCGACTCAACAATTGCGGCAAATTGAGCGCTTTTTCCCGGAAATAAAAGTGGTTTATATCCAGCGCAATCTGGCAGATTGTGCGCGTTCGGTGGTGCGTATAAACTTGGTGCGGAATGAAAACGAATTAGAGCAGTTTTGCCAAACTTGGCAGCATAATATCCAGCAATTGCAAAGTGATTTTCCTAAAGAAAAACTATTATTCATCGACTATCAAGAACTGTTGGAAAATCCCAATAAGGTCATTGGGGAGTTGGAAGATTTTACCGGAGCCAAAGGAATTGATCGCTCGGTTCTTGAGAAAAAAATAAACACTTTTAGTCATGACCAAAGACAGACAGAAGGGGCAGAAGGTTATTTGGAGCCTGCTGTTTTGGGAGATTCAGCTCTGGCGATTATCAAGAAATATACTTGATGCTCCCCGCTCTTAAAACCAATTGCTACTCACTTCGACCAATTTATTTTCCAATGCAAAGACCACCAAACCTGCGGTATTTCTAACTCCCGTTTTATCCAATAAATTATTGCGATGACCATCGACCGTACGTGGACTAATAAATAGCTTTTCACCAATTTCACTAGTTGTACATTGTTCGCAAATCAACTGGAGGACTTCTTTTTCTCTTTTAGACAATTCTACTTCTTCGAGGCTGCGTTTCTTGATTTTATTCTGCATGTTTTCTCTAATGACTCCCATGACATGGTCGTTATAAGAAAAACCTTTTTCATTGACTTCCTGAATCGTTTTATAGACATCTTCCGGTTCTGAATTTTTGGGAAGATAAGAGGCCGCGCCTAGTTCAATCATTTTAATGATAAACCCTTTTCCATAATGTGTCGTCAGAATAATAATGCTAATTTCAGGATATTGTTTTTGTAAAGCCTTGGTCGTTTCTACCCCATTCATCAATGGCATTTGCATGTCCAGTAAAATCACATCCGGTTTTTCTACATGATTCAACATTTCTAATAACTCTTTACCATTGCCTGCTTCAAGGACAATTTCTACATTATCATATTCTGAGAGCAAGGCCCTCATTCCTTTTCGAAAAAGGCCTTCGTCATCGACGATTCCTATTTTCATGCTTGTTTCGCTCACGATTTTGTATTTAATTGTATCAATGCTTTTACTCCTTTATTGGGCGCTGATTCATAATGAATATCTGCGCCAATCATATGCAATCGGCTATCAATATTCTTCAGTCCTAGGCCTTTTTTTTCTTCCAATTTTTGGGTATCAAAACCCTTTCCATCGTCTTGATACTCCAAAGATAAACCTTGTTCGATTTGATTTAATTTTATCGCTATTTTTTTAGCTTCTCCGTGCCGAATAGAATTATTGATTAGCTCTTGAACAACTCTAAAAACTTGAAGTTCCGTATTCACTGGTGACAATCGTAGGTCGGTTCCTTCTGCTTCGAGATCACAATCAATTTCGCCAGAAGATTGAAAACCATCGCACAACTCTTCCAGTGCTGTGGCGAGACCAAAGTCTTCTAGTGTGGGGGGTAATAATTCATGGGAAATTCTTCGGGTGGTACCGATGGTCGTATCCAATAAGGATTTGACATCGGTCATTACTTCTTGAAAAGCGGGGGAATTATCGCTGTGTTTTTTAAATAAATTTAGGTTGAGTCGCAATACATTTAACTTTGAGCCCAAATCATCATGTAAGTCTTTGGCGATCCGCTTGCGCTCCTCTTCTTGCGTAAGAATAGTACTTTCCAATAAATTTTCTCGATGCGCAATTTGTAGCACTTGAGCTTTCATTTGCTCTTTGAGAATTTTACGCTGTGAAAAGACCGTCAATAATACAAAAGCCAAGGCAAGCAAGATCATTATAATCACACCTAGCGATACCAAAAGTATCAATTCTTTATTTTGAGAGAAATCCTCCATCTAAATTGCTCAGCGATTCCCGGCGAAAAGAATCCATTTTATTATAAATACTAAAATACAATAATCTGGTGGAAGGAAAAACAAAAACGCTCTGTTAGACGAATTTTAAGTTACTTTTTCGAGAATTGGAAGGAAAATAAAGACGAACGGCAACACCTAGTTTTTAGTGCGCTCCATTTTTCCGGCTTGCATTTAATGCTTGAAAGGTCCCTATAAGGATCATAAACATCAAAAAAGTATTGAGGTAAACCGTTATCTGCCAAACATCATTCATTATTTCCGCATTATTCTTAGAAATGTAATTACTCAATAAATAGATGACCAATGTCCCCATAAAATAAATCAGGAAAGCAAAATTTATAGTAGAAAAGGATTGGCGAAAAGGCGGAGCAATGGTTCCCACAAATAAATTATAAATAAAAATAAGCGCATATAAAGTAACACTTACATTACTAAAGGTTTTTGCATAGCTATTATATTCATAAAAAGATTGCAGGAATACAGAATTGCCAAGCATCAAGAGAAAACCCAAAAGAATAAATGCATAAAAAAAAGGAGATTGGAAATTCGGTTTTTTGATTAAGCCTCTATAAAAAAGGGATAAAGAAACAAACTCTAGATAGGCATAAATATGAATCAAGGGAAGGTTATTGACACCTTGTTTGGCCGCTATATTGGCAATAATATCAATCACCAAATGACTGACCAAATAAAGGGCCAGCCAAACAAAGGGTTTTGGCAAACTTTTTCGAAAATAGGCAATGCCTCCCAAACTAAGTAAGGCAAAAAGGTTAATAATATAAAAAACTAATTCTCTGTACTCCAAGCTCTAATAAGTTTTCTACGAAACATTTACTGGATCGCATTTATCATAACAAAGGGATTGTATCTTTTTCATACAATCCCTTTTCTTAATTTGGAGCAAGATATATATTTAGTAAGAAAATTTGGCTACTACATTAGTCCTTTTTATTAGTGGTGTCTTATTTTTCTTAAAATTATTCTCCTTTAACTAGCACTAATAAATCCAGTCCTTAGTCTCCTGGAATAAAAGAACCACAAGCCGTAGGACACGGAAAGGAAACATCATATACCAACTGCGGAGGAGTCGCAGTAGAATCCAACATATCATTTCCCAATGAATCTACTCCAACTACGACCATTTTATATTCTCCCGTACTCGCTATTTTTCCCAAATAAAAACGAGCATAAGTAATGTCCTCGTGTAAAACTTCTCTCAAATCCTCCGCAGGCAATCGGAAGCCTTGGACCAAAGGCATATTAGTAGCAGAGATATCATCGGTCCATTTTTTAGACCAAGCTCGCGCTTCTCCAAGCGATACCGTATTTACAGGTTTTGGTTTTGGTTTTTTTACCACATCATTCACTTTATCTCCTACCGCTGTTACTGTTTTATCTACGGCGTCTACCGCATTAGCAGCTTGATCGCCACAAGAAGAAAATAATAATCCACCGACAAGGGTAAATAGGCATAATACATTAAAAAATTTCATTAGGTTTTGTATTTAAAGTTAAAAAATATAAAAATTTGAAATAAATTTTATCCAGAAACAGATTTGGGAAGGAAGCGATAAAGGAGTTGATGGAGTCCAAATATAAGGAATAGGTATATCAATTCTTCTTCAACAAAAAAGCTACATATAAAATAGGTAAAAACACCTGTTTCTCTACGTAAAATCCTCTGATTTATAATTGGGGTATTTATCACCTGTTCTAATCCTTAGTTTTGTCGCATCTTTGTAAGGTAGTTATAGTCAAATAATGGTTGCACAACCCCAAAAAACACTTTTCAAATAACCCCAAAAGGTGTAACCAAAAAATCATGAGATGCTACCCATCCGTAGAGGAAATCCCTTTTTCAAAAAGGTATTTTGGTATTCCCGGCGGATCCAAGAACAATCTAAATAAAACGATGGGTAGCTTTCTTTTGAAAAGGAATCATTTGGTCGCACAAATAAGATTTCCGTACCCCAAAAAACATTTTTTAATTCTGGAGGATAATTATTCAGTACACTACTGAGTGATTATCCTCTTGATTTTTATTAGCTTGTGGTTCAAATACCTTTCATATGCCACAACGTCCTCCCCTCTCTGCAAAAATAATTTATGCACTTGGTCAGTTCGGTTGGTCACTTACCAGTTTTGGTGCCGCCAACCTTTTGGTCTATTTTTATTTCCCTGCCGAAACCAGTGACGTGGCTAGTAATTTCCCAAGCTATATCTATCAAGGAGCACTTTTTGGGGTCATCGCCATCTTGGGTTTAATCAATTTTGGAGGAAGAATTTTTGATGGCATCACCGATCCACTAATCGCCAATTGGTCCGACAAAACGGTCTCGAATTTTGGGAAACGACGAAAATTCATGGCTTGGTCTGCCGTCCCTTTTGCCGTCTTTTCTTTTTTGATTTTCTACCCAATCAGCGACGTCCAAAGTACCAATACTTATTGGTTGTTTTTTACGGTCTTTGCTTTTTTCCTTTTTATGACCCTCTACACGGTTCCATACACTGCACTCATCAGCGAACTTGGACATCATCCAGAAGATCGTATGGGCATCAGTACTTTGATTTCCGTCGCTTGGGCAATGGGTTTTTTACTCGGAAATATGGTTTATGTCCTCCAAGGTTATTTCGAACAGAGCCAATCTCCTACCGCAGCCTTTCAGACTAGTATTGGAATTTTTGCAGTGATCGGTTTTATCTTTATGCTCCTTCCGGTGCTCTTTTTAAATGAAAAAAAATATGCGAAGCAACAAGCTGCCAATAATGATGCACTTAGTTCGGTCGCTTCCGTTTTTTCTAATAAAAATTTTCGCTTTTTCATTTCCTCTGATCTCTTGTATTGGCTGGCACTTACCTTTATCCAATTGGGAGTCAGCTATTACATTACGCTCTTAATGGATCTCGACAAAGCTTACGCAAGTATGTTTATGACCATTGGCTTTTTAGGTAGTTTTTTGCTTTATATTCCTATCAACCTTTTAGTCAAAAAATGGGGTAAAAAACGTTTGATGGTTTTGGCTTTCTGGGCTTTTAGTTTAGTCTTTGGATTGACTTATGCGATGGCTTGGATTCCATTGCCCAAAATGATTTTCTTTTATTTATTGGCAGCGCTTTCCGCTTTTCCTTTGGCTACTTTTGGTATTGTACCCAATGCCATCATTGCCGACATTGTCTACCAACACCAAAATAATACGGGCGAACAGCTCGCAGGGATGTTTTATGGCGTCAGAAATTTTATGATGAAAATGGGAATCGCCTTAGCCAATCTTATTTTTCCCTCTCTATTAATTTTAGGAAAAAGTGTAGACAATCCTTTGGGGGTGCAAATTTCTTCTCTTTGTGCATTTGTCTTTTGCTTGGCGGGATGGTTGTTCTTTAGTGCTTATCAAGAGGAAGTCGTAGTCGTAAATAAGGATTGATCTTAGCATTCATAATGCCCTACAAAACTAAAATCATTTGATGGAAAAAATAAAAATCAAAAGTTGGTCCTACTGGATTTTAGTAGGGCTCTTATTTTTGCTTTTTGTATTGCTATTGCCCAAGCAAAGTCATAGCGATAGTTGGTACTGGTTTCATTGGACAAAATATTGTTTCCAACACGATTTGGGCAGTATCTATAGTTTTAAAATCGACGGGCATGTGCCCACCAATTATCATCCTTTCTATTTGCATTGCCTAAATTTTTTCCAACAGTTCTTCGAAAGCTTTGAGGAACTTCAAGAAAAACTTTATCTCCAAAAAATATTTGCCCTCCTATTTGATTTTATTGGTGCCTTTTCTATTTTTTTATTGGTAAAAAAAAGAACGACCAATCAACTCCTCCCCTTTCTACTCTTATTTAATTTTGCCTATCTCTACAATACCATGATCTGGGGACAGATTGATGCCATCTATACGACGGGTGCATTATTAGCTGTTATCTTTGCGATTCGTCAACAAGCTATTGCAAGTATCCTCTGCTATCTACTCGCGATCAACACCAAGCTACAAGCCATTATTTTTGCCCCACTCGTTCTACTCTTATTACTCCCTTCCATTCGTCGATCATGGAAAAAATTTTTTCTTGGATTGGGACTCGCTCTTTTGGTGCAAGGCCTATTATTGTGGCCCTTTATCCAAGCGGGACAAATGGCTATCTTATACCAAACCCTGAGCGCAGGCTCGGTAGATTTGTATCCGCGTAGTTCTATTTCTGCCTATAATATTTGGTTTTACTTTTTCGGATCTTATGCCGTGCTTGTTCCCGATTCTGAATTATTTATCGGTCGGTCTTATAAAATCTGGGGCCTGCTATTATTTTGCTTGGGAAGTGCGATTGCCTTGTTGCCCGTAGCGCTACGATGCTTCCGACTTTGGTACGAGACCAAAACAATAGATGATCGCAGCAAAGAATTATTTTTCTTAAGTGGCATGTTGGTCTGCTTGGTTTTCTTTTATTTCAACACCCAAATGCACGAGCGCTATTCTCACCCCGCCTTGATTTTTTCCTTTTTCTATGGTTATTTTCGAAAAAACTATTGGTGT
>CAYQRA010000295.1:0-8027 GCA_964419315.1 uncultured Saprospiraceae bacterium
AAGGTAAAGCATAAGGTCGGGCTTTTGGTGAAAGGCGAAATGCCTTTCTGATTCAAAGGGTTTAATTTAGTAGGGAACAAAAGGATATTTCCCCAATGCGTTACAGGCGTTTGATTAAAGTCTATTGACTTAGGCTCTTCTAAGTTCTTTTAAAAACAAGTTGTAAGAGAACGGTAAAAATATAAACCAAAACAATCGCAGCAAAAGCAGCTTCTCTTAAAAATATCAGCAATAGTACTGCTATACCAATGAATATAAATCGGACTTTATTGTATTCCCAGCTACGGCCTTTAAATTTAAAACTAAACATCCGTAGTTCTGAAACCATCAAATAGGAAAAAATCAGGATGACGGCAAATAGAAAAATGGGATTGATGACAAAGGACCTTAAGCCAAAGGAGTTGTGGTCAAAAATGAGCATCAAGCCTACCACAAATAAAGTCATCGTAGGAGTAGCCATCCCTATAAAATCTTCCGTCTGTCGAGTGTCAAGATTGAATCTGGCCAGTCGCAATCCGGCAAACATCGAAATTAGAAAGGCGGGAAGTGCCTTCCAAGAAAGGTCAGAGATATGCGTGACTCGCACCGGAGGCATCATTTGTCCTCCTTGTTTGATATCTTCATAGTGAAATCCTGCATGGAGCAACATATAGATGATCGCTCCTGGAACTACCCCAAAAGAAACCATGTCGGCGATAGAATCCAATTCTTTACCCAAAGGAGAGTTTACCTTTAGCATTCTGGCGACCATACCATCTAAATAATCTGCCAATCCTCCAACGAAAAGAAACCAAAAAGCGTTATTAAAGTAGCCATAGAGTACGCAAACCAAGGCTGCACAACCACAAAAGAGATTGATAAGGGTAATGGTATTGGGGATGTATTTTATCATGGTATTAGAATCGAAAAGGATTTGTTTGATTAACAAGGTGCTTTTACAGACTGATAGCGGAGGTTCCTAAACGAAGGGAACTAGATCCTGCGGTCAATCAAAAGGATGAATAAAAAACTTGCAATGAGTTTAGCGAATCACCCGTGTGTATTTTGTCGAATTACTTGTTTTTTTGCTTTTTGTTGAACTCATATACCGTATTTGTCAGAGAACAATTAACAAATGTAGTATTTTTACACAAATTCTATACTAAGGACGCTAAGCTCTAGTGATTCCTTGTAATTTTATTGCACAGAAAGGCGTTTATTTAAAACAACTTCCCTAATAAAAAAGGAAGTTTTACCGCTACACTACTTAAATCAGTCAAAAATGACCAAGACTTTATTGCCTATTTTTATCTTTTCTATCGCCCTGCTTTTGCCTATTCTAAGTTATGCACAACCTGTAAATGACGAATGCTTTGGCGCCATTCGCCTAGAAAATAGTAGTAATTTTTGCTCATCGGTAGGCGCATTTGTCAATAGCGGAGCCACGAGCTCTCCCGAAGCAAGGCCAGATTGTTGGCCACCTAATTATTCTGACGTTTGGTTTTCATTTGTTGCACAAGGCAATTCAGTGACCATCAGCATTTCGGGACTAACCAGTCCGGTAGCAGGAGGAACGATAAGTCGCCCAGAAATAGCACTCTACAGCGGCAATTGTCAAGCGGGACTTACAGCGGTAGAATGTAGCTCCGATAATATGGGAGATAATTATGCAGAAATGTTTGTTTTTGGTTTGATCCCCGGTGGCGTCTATTATATTCGGGCGGCTGCAAGAGAGAGTAATATCGGTACTTTCCAACTTTGTCTAAATTCTTTCAATGAAGTGCCAGAGCCTTCTGGCGATTGTGTGACTGGCGTATTACTCTGCGATAAGTCTTCTTTCTCTGTCGATTTTCTGATTGGAGGTGGAAATGATGTTAATGAATTGGAAGGAGCTAGTTGTTTAGTAGATTGTGGAGGTTCGGAAGAAACAGCTTCGACTTGGTACAAATGGACTTGTAAAGATCCGGGTACGCTTGGTTTTATATTGACGCCCAATAATCCCAATGATGACCTTGATTTTATCGTTTATGAATTGCCAGATGGACTCAATAATTGTAGCTCCAAGCGAGAGTTAGCTTGTATGGCTTCTGGAGAAAATGTAAATAGTCCTTTTTCTGAATGGGCTGCTTGTACAGGAGCTACGGGATTATCTCTAACCGATACGGATCAGTCGGAGGAGTGTGGCTGTCAACCGGGAGATAATAATTTTGTACAAGCCATCAATATGGTGGCGGGAAGAAGCTATGCTTTAGTGGTCAATAACTTCTCTGCGAGTAGCAATGGTTTTAATATTGTTTGGACGGGGTCTGGAACTTTTCTTGGGCCAGAGCCGGATTTTCTCCTTAATCCTCCATTAGGAGTAGAGTGTGATGAACCTTTAACGATTAGTGACAACTCCATTATAGGGACTGCACCAATTGCCAATTATTTTTGGAGCTTTGGAGAAGGAGCTATGCCGCCCACCGAATCGACCCAAGGACCTCACACGGTGGTTTATAATAGTTTTGGGACCAAGTATGTTTCCTTGACTGTTGAAAGTGCTGCGGGATGTTTGGTTACTAAAATTCTTGAGATTGAAGTAGAAGAATGTTGTCGATTGGTTCCTGATCTCTTTATTCAATTGGAGCGAGCGGAGGATCCGATCTGTGCCGATACAGAGACGGGGCTTATTGAAGTTTCTGCAACTGGTGGAGATCCATTTTATAATTATAATATTGACGGTAGCATCTTTACCCCCTCCCCCATTTTCAATGGTTTGCCAGAAGGCGATTATGAATTAGTAGCACAAGACATTAAAGGATGCCGAGATAGCATTGACGTAAGTCTTTTTGATCCGCCGACCCTAAGCGTAGATGCAGGGGAAGACATCACCGTTACGCTAGGATGTGATACCGAGTTGAATGCGGTTGGATCGCCAGCTGGGATTATTACGAGTTATCTTTGGAGTCCGGCAGCGTCTTTAACTTGTGAAGACTGTACCGACCCAACGGCCACCGCTCCGGGCACCAGTACTTATACCGTGACGGTCTCCAATGCTGCTGGTTGTACGGCTAGCGATGAAGTGACTGTTTTTGTCAATGAAGAACGCCCCATTTATATCCCCAATGCCATTTCTGCGAATGCAGATGGGATCAATGATAATTTTATTCTCTACGGTGGAAAAGCATCCAAAGAAATTGAAGTACTCCGAGTTTATGATCGTTGGGGGGCATTGATGTTCGAAGGTAGAAATCTTGACTTAGGAGATGAAAAACGAGGTTGGGATGGTACTTTTAATGGCGAGGATGTCAATCCGGGCGTCTATGCTTTTTACGCTCAAGTAGTTTTTATTGATAATGTAGTGCTCTTGTATGAAGGGAGTATTACGGTGATGAAATAAGTCAAGTAGGCGATTATCTCCTTTAGACAAATAGAAATCATTGATAGGCTTTTGAGACTTATTTGAGCGGCTTGGCAAACATCTTTCCCTTACTATCGTATACCCGTTTAGAATTATTTTTAATGAAATATACCTCTTTTCTCTTTTTACTCTTGTTAGCTCTAACGGGGATGGCTTGTCGAAATGACTTGGCAGCGGTGCAAGAGATTATTGCCAAAGAACGACTTGCTATTGAGTCCGCTAGAGAGGTCAGTATGTTGTATAGTGATTCGGCGGTGGTGCGGGTACGGATTCAAGGGCCTTTGATGCTGCGACATATTCAAGGGAAAGAGCCTTTTCAAGAATTTCCAGAAGGGGTATTGGTTGAATTTTTTGGACCTTCCCAGAAAGTGCAAAGTCAGTTGACGGCCAAATATGCGATTCGCTACGAAGGAAAAAATGAAGTGACGGTAAGAGATAGCGTTGTTTGGCAAAGTCTGGAAAACGAACGTTTAGAAACAGAAGAGTTGGTTTGGGATGATCAAAAACACATCGTCTATTCCGATCGCTTTGTAAAAATCACCAAACCAGATGAAGTCTTATATGGCTATGGCTTTGAAGCCAATGAAGATTTTTCTAGTCTAAAAATAAAAGCTTTGGAAGGAAAGATAAAAGTAGATGGACTTAAGGAAATCCAAGATTAATTCTTCTGCATTTTCATCTCATAAAACTATTTTAGAATTAAGTCTATTTTATTACGAGCAATTTTCTAACTTTAAAGAGTTCAAGTTTACTTTGTAAAACACAAAACCGATTCTCAGCTAATAAACTATGCTCCTAGCCCTTATCTTTTTATTATTTTCTGCTTTGTTTTCTGGGACAGAGATTGCTTTTATTTCGGCAAGTAAGTTGCGAGTAGAGCTAAAAAAACAGAAAGGTTCGAAGAAGGGAACCATCTTAGCCGGCTTTTATGATAATGCTGCCCGCTTTTTAGGATCTATGTTGGTGGGCAATAATATTGCCTTGGTTTTATTTACGATGGTGATGGAGGGCTTGTTGGTAGATTCTGTATTGATAAAATTCTTCCCAGGGGAATTTTCCCTCCTATTAGTCAACACTTTGATTATCACGATAATCGTTTTGATTTTCGGTGAATTTCTCCCCAAAACACTCTTCCGACTTTATGCCAATGATATTCTTTATTTCTTGGCTTATCCCTTGAAAGTAGTCTTATGGATCTTTGCGATTCCTGCTTGGATGATGACGAAGCTTTCCAATTTTTTATTGAGGGTCTTTTTTAAAACACCTGTGGAAGAGGCAGAAAATATTTTGACTCGTTTGGATCTAGAAAGTTTTATCAAGGACACCCGCTTGGATGATTCTGAAGAAGAAATTGATACGGACCTTTTTGAAAGAGCATTGCACTTACGTAATGTAAAAGTGAAGGAATGTATGGTGCCACGAACAGAAATCGAAGACATTGATGTCAATGGAAAAGTAGAAGAACTCAAACAGCTTTTTGCCGAAACCAATTTATCGCGAATCATCGTTTCTAAAGATGATATTGATTCGGTGCAAGGCTATGTGCATCACCAACAAATGCTTTATGATCCCAAGTCTGTAAAATCTCAAGTGATCGATATCCCCTTTGTACCTGAGGCGATGAAAGTACGAGACCTGCTCAATAAATTTATTAAAGAGCGAGGAAATATTGCCTGTGTGGTAGATGAATATGGCGGAACTGCCGGGATTATTACTTTAGAAGATATCCTAGAAGAAATCTTTGGAGAGATAGAAGACGAACATGATCAGGAAGAATACGTAGAAACAAAGGTGTCGGATTTGGAATACATTTTCTCGGGAAGATTAGAGATCGATTTTTTAAATGAAAAATACGAACAGCTAGAATTTCCAGAAGGCGATTATACGACCCTTTCGGGATACCTAGTGATGACCACCGCGACCATTCCCGAACCTGGCGCAGAAATAAATTTAGACGGATACAAATTCATTCTTGAATTGGTATCGGATACCAAAATAGAAACCGTAAGAGTTATCAAGTTACCACCCGCAGATGAGAAAATGGATAAATGATTTATTTTACTCTTTTCCTTTGCAATTGCTGATTCTGCATTTGCGGAATAATCTTATATTGATTATTGCTTGGATGATTTTGGCGCTTTTGATGACGGGTACTGTCGGATCACTTTTTGGGATTCAATATTTATTTTTAACGCCAGAGTATTTAGGGAAAGTCAATTTCATCAGTTTCTTTTTCTTGGGGCTTGCTTTTGGTGGCTTTTTTATGACTTGGAATCTGACGACTTATCTACTGGATTCCCATCACTTCCCTTTCCTCGCTTCGCTCTCCCGACCCTTTACAAAATTTTGTATCAATAACCTCATTGTCCCCCTCAGTTTTTTTTTACTCTACATCGGTTATACCGCCTACTTTCAACGCTATGCAGAGTACAGTGATCTAATGACGATCGCATCAAATTGCATGGGCTTTATTACTGGAACGGCGACTTTAATTATACTCTCTGGTTTTTATTTTTCTTACACCAATAAAGACATTCTCAATTTTCTAAAGGTCAATCGGAATCAACCGCCACACTTACTAGGTTCCAAAATTGGTCCGGGGAGAGGAGCTGCGCAAAGGAAAGTACTGTCTAGTAAACGAAAAGGTTGGCGAGTCGATACTTATTTGACCGAAGCCTTAAAGCCGCGTTTAGTTAGAAGTGTGGCACATTATGATACTTCGGTGCTTTTAAGTGTGTTTAAGCAAAATCATGTCAATGCTTTGATTGTCCAATTGGCTGGACTTATCTTGCTGATTACACTGGGCTTGATGATCGACAATCCTTATTTCAGAATTCCAGCAGGAGCGAGTATTTTTATCTTGGCAACAGTCCTAGTAGCAGTAGCTGGTGCTTTTATTTATTGGTTTGATAAATGGAGCGTTTCCATCTTGGTGATCATTTTGGTCTTTATCAATTTCCTGACCAGCTTTGAAAAATTCAGTCATCAAAATAAAGGCTATGGTTTGGATTATACCATGGAAAAACCAGCGTATAGTTATCCGGAGTTGAGTAAGTTGATCGCCCCAGAAAATATCGAGGAAGACATGGATAATACCTTGGGAATCTTAAACAATTGGCGAGCTAAATTTGCACCCAATGAGAAACCCAAAATGGTCATTTTTTGTGTAAGTGGAGGTGGAATGAAAGCAGCCGTATGGGCCATGAAAGTGATGCAAACCGCAGATAGTCTGATGCAGGGAGAACTAATGCCACATGCTACGCTGATCACCGGTGCCTCCGGAGGTTTGATTGGTGCTTCCTATTTGCGAGAACTTTATCTGCAAGAAAAAATGGGTGTCGAAATCAACCCCCGCGACCCTGAGCACATCGAAACGATCTCTCAAGATTTGCTCAATTCCATCGCCTTTACGATCGTGTCCAATGATATCTTTTTACCATGGACGACTTTCGAAGAAGGAGGACATACCTATCACAAAGACCGAGGTTACATCTTTGAGGAACAACTCAATGAAAACACCGATCAGGTGTTTAATAAAACCATTGCTGATTATCGCCACCCAGAGGAAGAATCGGATATCCCGATGCTATTTGTTACCCCTTCTATTGTCAATGATGGACGGCGTTTGATCATTTCTCCACATGGTGTTTCTTATATGGTTATTCCGCCAATTGGCCACCAAGATCCGGGAGCAGTCGAAATAGATGCCGTAGATTTTGGTCGGTTTTTTGAACAACAGGGCGCTTATAATATGCGATTTACTTCTGCCCTGAGAATGAATGCGACCTATCCGTATGTACTTCCCAATGTCCACTTACCTTCTACGCCAAGTATAGAAATAATGGATGCTGGTTTCCGTGATAATTATGGCATTGCGTCCGCTACGCGATTTATCCATGTGTTTCGAGATTGGATCTTGAACAATACGAGTGGGGTGGTGTTGGTGCAAATAACGAGCCTTAATAAAATTGAAGAGATAGAACAAGATGAAAGCAAAGGCCTGATTTCTACCTTACTCAATCCGCTCGGTATTCCCGGGCAAATATTGAGTTTACAAGATTATGAACAGGATACGAATTTGGGATATATCTACGATTTATTGGGCAGAGATAATTTTGATGTTTTGCGTTTTATTTACCAACCTGCAAAAGCAGATGAAAGAGCATCGGTTACTTTTCACCTGACGGGCCGAGAAAAAAAGGACATCCTTAATTCCCTCAACCACAAAGACAACCAAGAACTACTAAAGCGATTGGAAGCTTTGATGGAACCGGTGAAAAATCAAGCTGTGAAATAGGAACGCAGCATATCATTATCTGGGCCGCAACTCAAATGTGGTGCGCAATGGGGGGCTGCTATATGTAAACGAAATAAAGATTAGTTGAACTGTGACGGAACTACGTCCCTTTAATAAACTTCTTACGTTTTTTTCTACAAACAGAGTCAGTCCTAACGGACTTTAAACGATAAAGCCCGTAGGGCTGACTCTGTTTGTAGCCATTTTTATTCAAAATAAATAAAAGGGACGTAGTTCCGACTCTGTTTAATTTGGGGCGCTTGCCCTAAGGTATAAATAATCTAACTGGACACAAAAATCTATATTAGCCAATCCTTATTGCGTTTTGAATGGTAGAACTCCAGTACGCAC
>CAYQRA010000296.1:0-8014 GCA_964419315.1 uncultured Saprospiraceae bacterium
AGGTAAAATGATTTGCTTCTAATAAGATTAAATTCTATTGGTAAGGTAGAGCAATTGATTAGAACAAACAAATATCTTTAAATTATTTGTTTGTTTTAGTCTTGTCTTCCTTTTTCTCAGAGAAGCGGTTTAGTAATGGACGAAAAATAAGTTACGCATTTTGGTAAGGGAATTTTGAGACAAGACAAGTCAAAAAATGCAGGAAACCTTTTGGTTTTCAAGGCTTTTTGAGGAAGTATTGGTGCAAAAGTGCCAGCCATAAATCGATAGGTTATTATTCGATCATTACTCAAAAGACCTAACATTTTTATAACTTACCTCTCTAATATTTTTTCGTCTAAAAAACGGATAAAGCACTTACTAAACGATCACCACAAAAGCAGTTGCAATCATTGAAAGCCGAGCACACCAAAAAAGTCAAATCTAATAATATGCGACGTTGGCTAAAGAATGCCCAACTCAACTGGTTGATTAAAGGAATCATTTTTCTTTTATTGGCTTGGGTAATTTATCGTCAGATTATTGCTCGAGAAAATATTGATAATCTATGGGCTGCCTTTTATGAAAACGTTGGTGTAAGTACCTTGCCTTGGCTGATCCCTGCCTTATTTTTGATGCCGCTCAATTGGGCTTTTGAAACCCAAAAATGGCGGATTCTGATTGAAGGTTTTTCTCCTTTATCTTTTTCCTCCGCTTATCGTGCGGTCTTCTCTGGGGTAACCCTTTCTATCTTTACGCCCAATAGGATTGGTGAATATGGCGGAAGGATTCTTTATGTCAAACCTGAGCATAATTGGAAGGCGGTTATTGCTACCTTAGTTGGAAGCTATGCGCAACTACTGGCCTTATTAAGTATGGGCATGATTGGCCTGATTTACTTTTCGGTAATTCATGAATTGATTGATCCATTTTTTTTGCCGATCATCCTCTTCTTAGGATTTACCTTGGTCGCCGTTTTGTTGTTTTGTTTTTTTAATATCGACTTGATCGTACCGATCGCCAGACGATTGCCATTTATACATAAGCTAAAACGCTTTGTCAAACATGTAAAAGTGTTGCGATCCTATTCAACAAAAACCCTAGCCAAAGCTTTGCTTTTTGCCCTTGCTCGTTATTGGGTATATGCTTTACAATATTATCTGTTGATTCGATTTTTTGGAATAGAGGTTTCTTTATTGGAAGGTCTGGCCGGGATTAGTACCATCTATTTGGTGCAGACTAGTATCCCGCTTCCGCCATTGATGGGGCTCTTTGTGCGAAGTGAAGTGGCACTATTTGTATGGGGGATGTATAGTGCAAATGAGATCGCTATTTTGGCAGCGACCTTTGGATTATGGATACTAAACTTAATCGTTCCAGCGTTAATTGGTACGATATTTATGCTTAATATCAATGTATTGAAATCATTGGGATATGAGAAAAATAATGATTAAAACCTTACTTTTTGGAGTGTTGACTACAATACTGATTTCTGCTTTTGCCATGCCAAAGGCAGCTATCGCTCCAGTGGTAGAAGTCCCTGTAGTGGAACCGGTTGCAATAGAAGCACCTGTAGAGAATATTCAAGAAGGCCCCTGCCACATGTCTAATACGACTTTCCAAGACGGAGAGGAGTTGGTTTATAAACTTTTTTACAATTGGAATTTTGTTTGGATTCCTGCGGGAGAAGTCGTTTTTAAAGTCACCGAAACGGAAGATCAGCAATATCATTTTAATGCAGCAGGACGAACTTATACTTCTTATGATTGGGCTTTTAAGGTGCGTGATAATTACGAAGTATATTGCGACAAGGACGACCTTTTGCCATCTATGTCTATTCGACAAGTAAGAGAAGGCGGTTACTCATTATTTGATAAAATGACTTTCGATCAACACAATCAAAAGATCACTAGTTTGCGAGGCAAGACTAAAGATCAAGCGATTGTCCGAGAGTTTGATTTGGATAATTGTATGCACGATGTATTGTCTGTGATTTATTATGCACGAAATATTGATTTTGAAAATTATGAATCTGGGCAAGAATTTCCGATTCAGATTTTTATGGATAAAGAAGTATGGCCATTGAACGTTCGTTATCAAAATAAAGAATTGGCCACTCGCATAAAAGGCTTGGGTAAATTCAATACCATTAAGTTTACTCCGGAGGTGATCGTTGGAGATGTTTTTACCGAACAATCCAAAATGAATGTCTACGTATCTGATGACAATAATCGCATCCCATTATTGATCGAATCTCCAATTTCTGTGGGTTCTGTCAAAGCCGTTCTAAAAGAATACAAAGGACTCAAGTATGATCTTTCCTCTCAGGTAAAATAGCGCTCGTCGATTTCTTGACGCAGACTTTCACAAAAAACTTATCTTTATAATTATTCACCTAAAAGAGGAACTCCTTCTTTTAAGTGAGTTTTACTTTTTTCTTTCTAAAAGACTAAACATGATTAAGAAGCTATTGCTCTTTTTAGGAATCCTGACGATGTGCTTCGGTATTTTTTGGGCGACTCGTTATTATTATACCTTGGACCTGACGACGACGGAAGAACAATCGGTTGTGCTAAAAAATAGGATTGAGACGGTGGCTAAGATGGTCACGGTGGAGGGCTATTTTTCGGAAGTCTATGATTACAAATCTTATTGGGGATATGATTTTAGCCCTTTTCGCAAAAAAGCTTTGGTAAGGGTGAAAGCAAAAGTATCCGTTGGTTATGATTTGGAACAAATGAAAGTAGAGACGCGTAGCTTAGAGAAAAAGGTCATCATCAGCAATCTACCTGACCCAGAGATTCTTTCGATTGATCACGATTTAGATTATTATGATCTCAGCCAAGGCACCTTTAATGCTTTTTCGGCAGAAGACTATAATAAAATCAATAGTACCGCCAAGGATTTAATTGAGAGCAAAGCCAAGGAAAGTGATTTGTTTATTACCGCAGATGAGCAGAGCAATAAAATGTTGGAGATGATTGAATACATGGTGGAGAGTGCGGGCTGGGAACTGGAGTACGCGCCGCGTCAGCTAAAACATTGATTGCTTTTAAGGTTTAAAACCTTCCGGAAATTCTATCTGAGAAAGCAAAGGGAATTCCTCTTCCTGCAGCATATTGATCCAAAGGCAAAATCCTAAAATCACGATCACACAACTAAAGTTGAATCCCAGAATAAATCGAATCGGTGAATAGCGTAGTTCCTCCCAAGTCGCTCGGATATTCTCTAAGAAGTGGAGTGCTGGATTCTCAGAAACAGGAGTCGTCGCAGACGCTGCCTCCGCCATTACCAGCGGAGCGATCTTGACCAAATTAGCCCAGACTTTTTTCTTCTTTTCTTCCGTTGATTCCTGCAAGCCCAAAGGACCTTGCTCCAAAAGTTCTTGTTCCATTCCTTCCACGACGGTTTGCAAAAAATCATCGGATTGGATTTCTTGTTCGAACTTTTCATTAGTCTCTCCTTGAGCTCTCCTTTTGAGGTATTGCTCTAGAATATTCCAATCGTACAGTTGACTTTTTTCATTCATCTTTTAATATTGTCAAAAAAAACTAGTTCCTATTTATCATATCCCAAATCTCGCAAGTGATTGCTAAGTTTAATTTTTGCACGATGATAAAGCGTATGCAGATAGGATTCCGCAGGCATCCCTTCCTCTGCGGCAATTTCTTTATAAGTATCGCCTTGTACAATCCGCTGATAGATAATCTTATGTTCCATCTGATTGAGCACCTTAGATAAAATACCTTTCACCTTTTGATCTTCTTCCGCTTTTTCCAAATCACTCATTTGCGTTGGACTAGGTGTATTTTGTAAAGTTAGTTCCGGAGGCAATAAAAAGCCTGCCTTAAACTTCTTATCCAAAAATTGCCGAGCATGACTAAGTGCTGCTTGTTTCAAATAAGCCATTGGATATTCAATAGGGGTTTGTTTTTTCCGCTCCAGAATAGAGAGAAAAGTATTCTGCACGAGATCTTCAATTTCTTCCTCTTTTACATAAATCTGTCGCTTCTTAAAATGGCCGACGAGAAAATAGTACAAAAAGGAAAAATATTGATCATACCATGCTTTGAATTCCCGATATGAATCTTCCGCTTGCTGCATCGTTTATAAACTACAATAATTAGAGTCCTAAATCCACTGCATTCTATCAATTTTGTATTTTTTTTATAAATTTTTTAGAATTAGGGAATTAGAAATAGAAGTTGTTTAAAAAGTCGTGATGAACTTATTGATAAGTGCTTGGCAATCAAGACGAAGCTCATTTTTTGTTTCGTAGCCAAAGCTACGGTGACCAAAAATAGCTGAAGTATTGGTTGTCAATGGCTTGTCAAAAAATCATTGAGGGCTTTTTTAAACAACTTCATAGATAAGGTATGCAAAATTAAGGAAGTAATTTTGTTTTTCAGCTAGGCACAGAAAGTGGAGCTGCGCCAAAGCGTAGTGAGCCCGTCTGGCCAGCCGGACAGGCATTTTGGGAACGACGCAGAAAAGCAAAAGGACGACTTAAGGTGGGTATATTATTATTTTCTAAGTCCCTTTGATAGATTTAAACTGAATTTCCACTCTACAAAAGGCATCCTTTGCCGATGAAAAGACTAGATATACAGGGATATCCCAAAGAAAAGAAGGGCATTTTGCAGGTTTTCTAGGTAAAAAATCTATTTTTAGTGAACTTTTTTGAAAAGCTTAAAACCATTGAAATTTATGTCGAATTCAACTACCCGTCCTTCCGAAAGTGAAATATGGGGACACCCAGTAGGGCTGTATGTTTTGTTTTTTGTGGAAATGTGGGAACGGTTTAGTTATTACGGGATGCGGGCCATTTTGACTCTCTTTCTTGCCGCTGCCGCCATTGGGGAAAACCCCGGTCTAGGATGGAGTAATGCGGAAACACTATCTTTTTATGGGACTTATACCATGTTGGTCTATGTCATGTCTATTCCTGGCGGTTTGCTTGCGGATAAGTGGCTGGGCGCCAAAAAGGCGGTCATGGTCGGCGGCCTTTTACTTTGTGCAGGACACCTCACCTTAGCGGTCAATTCTTTGACGGCATTTTACATCGGTTTAGGATTAATCATTGCTGGAGTCGGTTGTTTAAAACCTAATATTTCTACCATGGTCGGCGGATTGTATAAAACAGGAGATGATCGAAGAGATAGTGGTTTTTACATATTCTATATAGGGATCAACTTAGGTGCCTTTTTTGGTGCGCTTGCCGTAGGTGCTGTTGCCAAATATTACGGTTGGCACTGGGGGTTTGGACTAGCTGGCATTGGAATGTTTATCGGACAGATCGTCTATATGATGGGTTTGAAATACCTAGAAGGAACTGGAGAATTTATTGGAGAAAGTAATTCCCCCGATAAAGAAGCGAAAGATCGTCCGTTGACGAAAGTCGAAAAGGATCGGATGCTCGTGATGTTCTTGTCCTTTTTACTCATCATTGTCTTTTGGGGCGCTTTCGAACAAGCAGGTGGCTTGATGAATCTTTATACCGAACAAAAAACCAATAGAATGCTTTTGGGCTTTGAAGTTCCTTCTGCATGGTTTCAATCCATTAATGCTTTCTTTATCATCACCTTGGGGACCGCAGTAGGAAGCTTTTGGTTTTGGTGGAAAAAATCTGGTAAAGAAGGATCTAGTTTATTTAAAATGGCGATAGGCTTAATCATCATGGGATGGGGATTCCTTTTTATGACGATGTCCTCTATGGAATACGCAGAACATGGAGAAGCCGCAATGATCTGGTTGGTCTTGGCTTATCTATTTCACACCTTGGGCGAACTATGTGCCTCACCAGTCGCCCTTTCTTTTATCACCAAACTAGCTCCTGTAAAATATGCTTCCTTTATGATGGGTGCTTATTTTGCAGCCACAGGATTTGGCAACAAGCTTGCAGGACTAGTAGGAGAGTGGTCGCAGAGTGCTGGAGAATTCGAAATTTTTACCGGCATTGCCATCTTTTGTACCCTCTTTGGATTGTTGGTATTAGCACTCCTCAAACCACTCAAACGCCTCACTCATGGTGCGGAAGAGATGCAGTTGGAATCAACTCACTAATACAGATAAAGTTTTTATACATAAAAAATCAAATTGAAAAATAATTAAACCAAATATCTAGTACTATGTCGAATCAATATGGTGGATCAGAATTGAACCAAAAAACTTTACTCGGGCATCCGGTAGGTTTATTTGTCCTCTTCTTTACAGAAATGTGGGAACGTTTTTCCTATTACGGAATGCGCGCATTATTAGTTATTTTCTTAATCGGTGAAATGACTGGAGATAATCCGGGTTGGGGTTGGGAAAGAGAACAGGCTTTATCCTTATTAGGAACCTATGCACTTCTAGTTTACCTAACACCAATTATGGGAGGTTTTATTGCAGATAAAATTATTGGCTATCGTTATGCGGTAGTGATTGGTGCTTTATTGATGACCCTTGGACACGGTTCTATGGCCGTTGAAACACCCTTGTTTTTATACATCGGTATCGGCTTATTGATTATTGGAAATGGATTTTTCAAACCCAATATGACTTCGATTATTTCTTTGATGTATGAAAAAGTACCAGAGAAAAAAGATGGTGCTTATACGATCTTTTACATGGGGGTAAATGCTGGTGCTTTCCTTGGGATTATGCTTTGTGGTTACTTGGGAGAAAACATCAGTTGGAGCTTTGGTTTTGGACTCGCAGGTATCTTTATGTTTTTAGGAATGTTACAGTTTTGGTTTGCCGGTCCTGTCTTTGGCGAATTAGGAGCAAAGCCAAATGCGGAAAAAGAAGAAGAAATCATTATTCCAGAAGGCGATCGACTCAATCCCTTCTCTACACTTGATACCATCCTTATTGGTGTTTTTGCAGCATTTTCGATCTTATGGATTTTCAATGATCCAATCTCTACGATTGGTGGTTACGATATTTTGCCAGGTGGTTCTCACGGATCGGTTGCGAATACAGTAGTGAGTATTGCCGGAATTTGTTTCTTTGTCCTCTTGTTTTTGAGGATTCCCAGATATACTCCTATCGTAAGAGATCGAATGATTGCCGTAGCCGTTTTTGCTTTCTTCACGGTATTTTTCTGGGCGGCTTTTGAACAAGCAGCAGGCTCGATGGCTATTTTTGCGGCAGACTATACCGATAGGGTGCTGACCGGAACAGCGGCCACAACTTTTAAAATTGTAGATGCCATTGTAACGATAGTACCACTCCTCATTATTACCTGGGTATTATTCCAGTTATTTGTCAAAACATTTACTTCCATCTCTTTGTCTAACATCATCCTTGGATTGAGTTTCTTAATCATCTGGGGTATTGTAATTTATAAATTGAATCGCGAGTTTACTTCTGTTGGAACTGAAGTCCCAGCCACTTGGTTTGGCATCCTCAACTCGCTCTTTATCATTATGTTTGCTCCATTATTTTCGAAGTGGTGGGAAAGCAAATACAATCCAAGTGCAGCCATGAAATATGGCTTTGGTTTGATTTTACTCGGTATAGGCTTTGGCTTTTTGGTAGTCGGCTCGGCTTCTATTCCTCAAGGTGCAGCGACTGCTGCGGTGAGTATGGTTTGGTTGATTTTTGCTTACTTATTCCACACCCTCGGTGAGCTCTGTCTCTCTCCGGTTGGATTATCTTACGTAAGTAAATTGGTGCCAGGTAGAATGATTGCCTTTATGTTTGGTGTCTGGTATTTGGCTATTGCAATTGGTAATAAAATTGCCCACACCACGGGGGGAATGATTGATTCTATCACCGCACAATATGACTTGAGTACTTTCTTTATGATCTTTACGGCCATTCCTATTGGAGCAGGGATTTTGGTCATGTTGCTCAATCCAATGTTGAAACGTCTCATGCACGGCGTTCGCTAAATAGCCCTTCTTGGTGATCTTCAAAAAGCCTTTCCAATTGACTTTGGAAAGGCTTTTTGTTTTGGTTTCCTTCCTTAGCAGGATAAATTGCCTTTGTTATCGGCAAAGCTCTCGCGAGCATCCAAACGCCCCGACGCAAGGTCGGGACGAACCCACGC